>JBCCDG010000026.1:0-39370 GCA_039030915.1 Pseudomonadota bacterium
AGCTACAAAGCCCGCAGGGGAAACGATGCGCACGCCCCGCCTCGAAGCTCCGATCCTGCCTATCGTCACGGCGAGGATGACATCCTTCTCCCGTGTCGGGCGGTATCGCGCCCCTCAGTCTCGGTGTCCGCCGCGTCGTCGGCGCCTTATGGGCGCCCAGGGCACCGCGCTGGCGATCGCGGTGCCAGCCCTACTCTCCGCCCGCTTGCCCGCGGAGCTCATCGGCGGGCGTTTCATCGGCGCTACCCCCGCCGCATGGGTCAGGCGCCCCGTCGGCCCCGCCTCACCTAAAGCCCCGGGGGAATATCTCCCTCGCTGCCGCCGGGCGTCCCCGCAAGAACCGATCGCGGCGACCAGCCGCGATGCCGCTCGCTTCGATGCCACGGGCGCCAAGGATCACGTCAGACGCGCTCCAGCGCCACCGCGGTGCCCTCGCCGCCGCCGATGCAGAGGCTCGCGACGCCCTTTGTTGCGTCCGCCGTCTCCATCGCATGGAGCAGCGTGACGATGATCCGCGCGCCGGACGCGCCGATGGGATGGCCGAGCGCGCAGGCCCCGCCATTGACGTTGAGCTTGCCGCGGTCGAGGCCCAGCTCCCGCTCCGCCGCCATGGGCACCACGGCAAAGGCCTCGTTGATCTCCCAGAGATCCACGTCGCCGACCTGCCAGCCGACCTTCCGCAGCACCTTCTGCATGGCGGGCACCGGCGCCGTGGTGAACCAGCCCGGCGCCTGGGCGTGGCTCGCATGAGCGAGAAGCCGTGCGCGTATCGCCAGGCCCGCCGCCTTCGCAGCGCTCTCCCGCATCAGCACCAGCGCCGCCGCCCCGTCCGAGATGCTCGACGCATTGGCGGGCGTCACCGTGCCCTCCTTGCGAAAGGCGGGCTTCAGGCTCGGGATCTTGTCAGGCCGGGCGGTGCGCGGCTGCTCGTCGGTCGAGACGGTCACGCTGCCCTTGCGCGTCGCAACCTCCACCGGCGCGATCTCCGCATCGAAGCGCCCTTCCTTCTGGGCCGACAGGGCCCCGTCGAGCGAGCGGATGGCGTAGGCGTCCTGCTCCTCGCGCGTGAACTGGTAGTGCTCGGCACAGTCCTCGGCGAATGTGCCCATCAGCCGGCCCTTGTCATAAGCGTCCTCGAGCCCGTCGAGAAACATGTGGTCCTTCACCTCCGCATGGCCGAGCCGCGCGCCCCCCCGCATCTTGGGCAGCAGATACGGCGCATTGGTCATGCTCTCCATGCCGCCAGCGACGATCGCCCGGCCCTCTCCCGCGCGGAGCGCATCCATCGCGATCATCGCCGCCTTCATGCCCGAGCCGCACATCTTGTTGAGCGTCGTGCAGGGCACGCCCTCCGGCAGGCCGGCGCCGAAGGCCGCCTGCCGTGCCGGCGCCTGGCCCTGGCCCGCGGGCAGCACGCAGCCCATCAACACCTCGTCCACCTCGGCAGCCGGCAGTCCCGCACGTTCGAGCGCCGCATTGATGGCAGCCGCGCCCAGCTCGGATGCCGTTGCACCCGCCAGCTCGCCCTGAAAGCCGCCCATGGGCGTGCGCTGTGCGCCAACGATCACGATCGGGTCCGACATGCCTCTCTCCTTCCTGTCGCCGCGCCTGCAGGTCGCCGATCTCGACGCCCATGCGCGGCACCTGCCTCACTCCGCTGCCTCAGCGCCAGCGGCCAGCGCGTCGAGCCGCGCCCGGATCGCGCGGTTCGCCTCCGTGCCGATCCGATACTCGACGGCCCCCGCATCGAGCCCGCCCAGCGCCGCCGAGAGCCCCGCCGCCTCCGACGGTGCCAGCGCCTCGACCGGTGTGACCGACGACTTGATACCGAAGGCCACCGCACCCGTCCGCGGTAGTCGCCGCAACGTCTGACGCTCCGTCCTCAGATAGAACGGACCCTCTGGCTGCCATGTCTTGCCGTGACCCGGCGTCTCCGCGCCATCGCGAAAGAAGGGCTGATGGAGCACCGGATCGCCATAGACCAGCCAGTTGATGCGCCAGAGCGGCCGTTCGGGCCGGATCGCCTCGAAGACACGGTTAACCCGCCGGGCAAGCGCGTCGTCATAGTCGGGCACCGGTGCGTGGATCGCGGTCAAAGGGCGGCCCATTTTCTCCGCCAGCGACCAGCGGGCGGGAAAGCACAGCACGGCCCCGCCAAGGCGATACTCCCCGCTCGCCGCATCGGGTTGCAGCACGCAGAAATCATAGGCCGTAAGCCGCCCGATGGTGCGGAAGGGCGCATCGCGCTCGACCGTCACGCGTCCGCCATCCGGCCGCTCGACGGTGCCATCCGCCACACGGAAGCCTGGCAGCGCCGGCAACGCCGCGAGAACCGTATCGAGGAGCTCCGCCGCCGCCCCGCCTGCGTCTTCGCCGAGCGCCAGCACGATCCCGGGGCGGGTCTCTATCAGCGCCTCTCGCGCCGCCATCTGATCGGCGAAGTCGGCATCCACCCGCAGCCAGTCCTCGGGACGCAGCGGCATCAGGCCGGGCGCATGGGCGATCCGCGGCTCGAGAAACGGCAGATGCGGCGCTGGTTCGATCAGGATCGGCCGGCCGGCCGCCGCCGGCAGCGGCGGGAGGGCATCCGTCATCGTCGCGCTCCCCGGCTGTAATGGAGCAGGTTGAACCCGCGAAGCGCCCCTTCCGCCCCGACCCAAAGCGCCTGCGCCCGCCCCCCGGAGCGCGCTGTCGGGCCGTCACGCCGGCGCATCATGGCCTCTCCGGCGTCCAAGACCGTGCCGAGCGACCGGCGTCCGTCCACCGCCGCGAGCATCGCCGCCAGCACCTGCGCTTCGTCCCGGCTCGGCGCAAGCGGCAGCCGGTGGGAGAGCCCGTCGAGCGTCAGCGTCACGGCGCCCTCCCGCGCCACCGCCCGCGCGAGCTTCTCGGCCACGACCGTCAGGTGCGGTACGTGATCCGGCGGGAGCCCGGCGACAAGCGAAGGCACCGAGACCTGCGCCCGCCCCGCCCGCGCTGCAGGCGCGGCATAGACCACATGCGTCTTGATGTTCCCGGCCAGCCGCTCGGCAAGGGCGCGGCGCTCGCCCGGCGAAAGGCGTGCAAGCCGTGCTGCCATCGCCTCGGTCCTCGGCAGATAGCGCCGAGGGTCATAGCGCGCCTCCTCCACGACACCGGCAAGGCCGAGCCCGGCGCGCTCCAGCGCCCCTTCGAGCGCGCCGATCTCGTAGGCACGGTCCCTGGCGTGAAGAAGGAGATCGTAGAGCCCCGCATCCCCGTCCCGATGATCGCCGAGGAAGGGATTGCGCTTCAGCCAGTTCGTCTCCGGCAGCGTTTCCAGCACCGATCGTGCCAGCGCCACCTTCTCGGAGGGGTCATCCTCGGCGAGGAGGGCACCGAAGGCATCCTGGAGCGGATACACCCCGGTGCGCCCGTGCGGCGCGTAGACCATGAGGCCGATGCCGCCATCGGGGGCCAATGCCTCGGCGAGCGCCCCGAAGCCCGCATCGGGGTCCGGCAAGTGGTGGAGAACCCCGCAGCAGTCGATGTAGTCGAAGGACCCGAGCGCCGGCGCCTCCATCAGGTCGCCGGTCACGAAGCGGACGGTGGTCAGCCCGCGCGCCGCGATCCGCGCCTCCGCAACGGCCCGGCTCGCCGTCGAGAGATCGAGATAGGTGATCTCGGCCGGACAACGGATATCGGCGAGCTTTTGAGCGAGCATCACCAGCCCGTCGCCCGTCCCCCCGCCCGCGACCAGCGCGCGGAAGGGCTTGCGCCAGTCCCGCCGCCCGCCGAAGAGGAAATAGTCGATCTCGACGGGATGCGACGGCGAGCCCTCGATCAGCCGGCGCGCCTCGTCCGCCGGCGCCCGCGCCGGATAGGGAAAGGCCTCATACTGCGCCTGCACCGCATCCATGGCCGGGGTGTCGGACAGCCGCGTTGGGGCGTCAAGGGCGAGGTGGGAAGGTAACAGGCATGGGCAAGGCGGCATCGGACTGGGACAAGGCCTATGCGGGGCCGGCACCCTTCGGCGACGCACCCTGCCCCGGCCTCGTCCAGACGCTCGCACGGCCCGGAGTGACGCCCGGAACCGCCCTGATGCTGGCCGACGGCGACGGGCGGAACGGTACCTGGCTCGCAGCGCTCGGCATCGCCGTTACGGCGGTCGACTACGCGCCCGCGGCAACGGCGCAGGCACGGGCGCGGGACGCTCGGGCCGGTGTCGTTGCCGAGCGGATCACCGCCGATCTCGAGCGCTGGTCCCCGAACGCGCTCGCGGTAGATCTCGTCACGATCCTCTATCTCCAGGTGCCCGAGGCATTGCGCCGGCGGGTGTTGGGGCTTGCCAGGGAGGCGGTCGCTCCGGGCGGCCATCTCTTCGTCGAGGTCTTCGCCGATGCCGGGTCGGAAGACGCCCCGCTCGGACCGCCTCCGCCCGTGCGCTGGCGGCGCGAAGAGATGGTGGAGGCGCTTCGCGAAGATGGCCGTTTCGTCATCGTCGAGGCACTCGAGGGGACCGTGCTGCTCGAGGATGGTCCGAGACATGCGGGCATGGCGCGCATCCTCCGCCTTCTCGCCCGGCGCGAGCGGTGACGGGTATGCAGGGCGCACGGCCGCATCCTGCTACGGCTCCGCTTGACGCCGGAGAGCACGCGGGATGGGATCGACGGACCGATCGCCGACGCAGACGGTGAAAGGCGCCTCGGCATTCGCGTCACGGCGCCCCCGGCGGACAATGCGACCAGTGCCACGGTGCTGAAGCTCCTCGCGACGCATCTCGGCCTCGCGTCCTCGCGCTTCGCCCTCACGGCCGGGGCCACGTCCAGGCTCAAGACCGTCGTGATCAACGGCAATCCCATCGCGCTCAGCGGCATGCTCGCCGACCGTCTCGATGCCTGAACAATCACAATGCCGCGGGCTGGCGAATCACGGGCAGGTCAGCGATTGTCTAGCCGCGGGGTATCGCGGTCCCCCGCCTGAGGCTCCAAGCCCAAGCATCGCCCTTGCTCCTGCTGCAGGAGGACGATGCCTTGCGCCTGCCATCGATAGACCCCGCCGATATCCCCGCCAATGCGCCCGTCATCATCGACGCCCGAAAGGCGCCCGCGCGCGCCGCCTCCGGCCGCGGCGTACCGAGCGCGCGGATCGTCGACCCGCTCAGATTCGGCCACGACGAGGCCGAAGCGCTCATCGCCGAGATCGGGCGGGAGACACCCGTCACCGTTTTCTGCGTCCACGGGCACGAAGTGTCACAATACCTTTGCGCACTTCTGCTCGTTCATGGCGCCGACGCGCGCTACGTGCGGGGCGGGTTCGAGGCGATGGAGCGCGGCGCGCCGGCGGCACTCGGGATCGGGGAGTTGAGGCGATGAACGGAACCGGTCGCACGGAGGCTGCAGCGCCGGACGGGTGCGAGACGACGTCGGTCGCGTTTCGCGAAGCGTTGGGCGTCTACACTCGCATCGGCCTTCTTTCCTTCGGCGGGCCCGCTGGGCAGATCGCGCTCATGCAGTCCGAGATCGTGGAGCGACGCCGCTGGGTGACGGGGGCGAGCTTCGATCGCGGGCTTTCCTTCGCGATGATGCTCCCGGGGCCGGAGGCGCAGCAGCTCGCGACCTGGCTCGGCTGGCGGCTGCATGGGCTGGCAGGCGGGCTTGCCGCCGGGCTCGCCTTCATCCTTCCGGGCATGGCGCTCATGCTGCTCCTCGCCTGGATCGCGGCTTCGAAGGCCGACGTGCCGCTGGTGGCGGCGGTCTTCGCCGGGGTTCAGCCAATGGTGATCGCGGTCGTGCTGCAGGCGATGCGCAAGCTGGCGGGGCGGGCGCTCGGCAAACCTGCGGCCTATGCGTTGGCGGCCGCGGCCTTTGTCGGCATCGCCATCCTCGGCCTCCCCTTCCCGCTCATCGTGGCCATGGCAGCAGTCGCCGGGCTCCTCCTGCCGCTGACGGAGACGGACGGGGCGCCGGCAGCGGTAGTGGGCGAGCGGCTGTGGCACGGTGCGGCACGTATCGTCGGCGCGACCGTGCTGCTCGTCGCCACCGTCTACCTGATGGTGCGGGCGATTGCCGGCGCGGATCCCTTCGACGGTGTCGCCGAGCTTTTCACCTCCGCCGCCTTTGTCAGCTTCGGAGGGGCCTATGCCCTCCTGCCCTATGTCGCCGACCGCGCCGTCGAGCACTATGCCTGGCTCAGCCCGGCGGAGATGCTGAACGGCCTGGCGATCGCGGAGGCGACGCCTGGCCCGCTGATCCTGGTGAACACCTATGCGGGCTTCTTCGCGGGCTGGAGCGCGGAGGGAAGCGCCGCGGCGGGCGTCGCCACCGGCCTCCTCGCCACCTTCTATACCTTCGCACCGAGCTTCATGCTGATCCTCGCCTTCGCACCGGCGGTGGAGCGGATCGGCACGGTGCCGTGGGCGCGGCGGGCGCTGGCCGGCGTGTCGGCCGCGGTGGTGGGCGTGATCGCCAACCTCGCCGTTTATCTGGCCCAGGCGGCGTTCCTGCCCGCCGGCCTTGGTGGCGAGCCCGTCTGGGCAAAGCTCACGCTCTTTGCGCTCGCGCTCTACCTCGTCTTCGTCCGCGGGATCGGTGTGCTCCAACTCGTGGGCCTCGGCGCAGGACTCGGCATCGCCCTGCACGTGCTCGGACTGCTCTAGCGAGGGCGCCGGGGCCTCAGAGCACGACCCGGCCGGCGGGGGTGGCGAGCGTCGCTCTCAGCGGTGACCCTTCGCCGGCGGCGAGACGGACAAGACCCGCCGCTCCCGCGGTCATCAGCGCCTTCGCGAGCGCTTGATCCGCCCCGTTGATCTCGAGGCTCTCGAGCGCGAGGCCGCTCGGCGGCAGTGTCTCGGGCGGGGTCGGCACGCCCTCGTCCCATTCTATGAGCACGGGAAAGCGGCCGCCGAAGGGCATCTGCCCGTCCGCCGGAACGGTGAGCCGCCAGCTCAGCGCATCGCGGGTCAGCGCCATCGCCTCACCCGGATCAACGCCTTCATCCGCAAGCTTCGCGAGCATCGCGTCGAGCCCGCCTTCGGGCCTGATCTGCCAGGTCAGGAGCTGTGGGCCCGGCATCAGCCGCCTCTGCGTCTCCGCGCCGTCCAGCCCGAACCAGCGCGGCATCGCGGGCGCGGGCGCATCCGGCTCGATGGCGATGATCTCGAGATAGGCGTCCTCCCGCCCCGGCACCGCCATGTGCCAGAGCGCGTTGTGCGTGCCCATGAGCGTATGCCGCCCTCGTGCCGCCGGGGCGACGCCGAAGGCACCGGTGGCCCATTGCACGGCCGCGTCGAGATCTGCTGCGCCGATGACGAGATGATCGATCCGGCTCGCCACGGCTCAGCGCCGCCCGCCAAACAGGCGCGAGACGAGCCCGGCGCTCCGCGACGCGCCGCCGCTCTTCTTCGCCTGCAGGCTCTCTGAGTCGATCCCCGCCCCCGGGGGCACGATCAACACGACGGGCTGGCGTGGCCGCATGAAACGGTCCGCGAGGCGGACGACCGCGGGTTCCTCCAGCGCGGGATGCGGCAGCGCTTCGTAGTCTTCGACCCGCTTGCCCTCGATCAACCGCTTGGCCATGCCGCGCGCCAGGGCCTCCGTTGCCGCCGCGCTCACGGGCGCCGGCGCCACCTCGATCTCGCGCCCGCAGAAGGGCCTGAGGCCGAAGCTCATGGTGCCCCGCATGTCGTCGCCGCCGGCACGCGAACCCTTGATCTCCGCCAGCGAGTACCAAAGATCGAAGGGCGGCTTGCCCTGCATGACGCCGTCGGCCGCGGCGTCCATCTCCTCGGCGGTACGCAGACGCCAGCTTTCGGTCCAGAAGGCGAGGAGCGAAGGCGCATCGCGCATCACCTGCGCGGTGACGAGCGTCAGGAGCGCGCTGAAGGCAAGGGCGATCTCGGCCTTGGCCTCCGCTTGTTCCTCCCCCTCGATGTCGGGCCACTCCGAGCTCAGCATCGCATAGGCCACCTGAGCCCGCGCCGCGGGTTCGGGATCGATGTCCTCCATAAGGCGGAGGGGCGGCATGAGCTGCTCGGTAGGGTAAGGTGCGTTCACGACGCTGATCTGAACGGTCGCGCCATCGACGCTGACGGTATGCGGCGTGCCGCTGCCTGCCTCAGCCTGCTTGCCCCGCACGCGCCCGATGCCGGGAAAGCGCGCGCTCAGCGCCGCGGCGAAATCCATCGCATCCGGCGACCAGGCGCCGTTAAGTAGCACATAGGCTTCGATGCGAGTCGGCATTTCCGCTCCGGTCATTCCCCGTTCGCGATATCGCACCGCCGGCGCGAGGACGAAAGCCCCCCGGTTCGCCAGAAGCCACGATTTCGCCCGATTGTGCTCGCGTCGCGGCGCGGTGCAGGGCTAGCGGCGGTTACGCGCGGCGAGGAGGCGTAGACGGAGCGCGTTGAGCCTGATGAAGCCCTCCGCGTCCTTCTGGTCGTAGGCGCCGGCGTCATCCTCAAAGGTGACGTGGCTTTCGGAATAGAGGCTCTGATCCGAGCGCCGACCGATCACACTCGCCTGCCCCTTGTAGAGCTTGACGGTGACGGTGCCGCTCACATGGCGCTGGCTGTGGTCGATGGCGGCCTGAAGCATCTCACGCTCCGGGCTGAACCAGTAACCGTTGTAGACGAGCTCCGCATAGCGCGGCATCAGCTCGTCCTTGAGATGCATGGCCCCGCGGTCGAGCGTCAGGCTTTCGATGCCCCTGTGCGCGGCCAGCCAGATGGTGCCGCCCGGCGTCTCGTAGATGCCGCGGGACTTCATGCCCACATAGCGCCCCTCCACGAGATCGAGGCGGCCGATGCCGTGCCTGCCGCCAAGCTCGTTGAGCCGCGTCAGCATCGCGGCCGGGCTCAGCGTCTCGCCATTCACGCTCACCGGGTCGCCCGCCTCGAAACTGATCTCGATGATCTCGGCGGTGTCGGGCGCCTCTTCGGGATGGACCGTGCGCTGGTAGACGTAGTCGGGTGCCGGCTCGTTCGGATCCTCCAATACTTTGCCCTCGGAGGAGGTGTGCAGGAGATTCGCATCGACCGAGAAAGGCGCCTCGCCGCGCTTGTCCTTGGGCACCGGCACCTGATGCAGCTCAGCCCATTCGATGAGCCGCGTGCGCGAGGTGAGGTCCCAGTCCCGCCAGGGCGCGATAACCTTGATGTCGGGCTCCAGCGCATAGGCCGAGAGCTCGAAGCGCACCTGGTCGTTTCCCTTCCCGGTCGCGCCATGGGCGACGGCGTCCGCCCCCGTCTCCCGCGCGATCTCGACAAGGCGCTTGGAGATCAGCGGACGGGCGATGGAGGTGCCGAGGAGGTATTGCCCCTCATAGAGCGCGTTGGCGCGAAACATCGGCATGCAGAAGTCGCGCACGAACTCCTCGCGAAGATCCTCGATGTAGATGGCCTTGGCGCCCATCATCTCGGCCTTGGCGCGCGCCGGTTCCAGCTCCTCGCCCTGGCCGAGATCGGCCGTGAAGGTCACGACCTCGCAGCCCTTCTCGACCATCAGCCATTTCAGGATGATCGACGTATCAAGCCCGCCCGAATAGGCGAGAACGACCTTCTTGGGACTGGTCATGACGGCATGCTCCTCGCATCGAGATCGAGGCGCGCTCTACGGCATCGGTCGGGCGCTCACAAGTCCGAGACCGGAGGCCGTCGCACCGCCGGCAACTTCTTCGGGAATATCTTTCGCCCCTGCTCGTTCTACGGGAGCCGACGCCTGATGTGGCGGCGTGACGGTTCAGGCGGGCGGGTGCAGGCCTCCGCCCGATCCTCGTGCCGCGATGGAGGCGAGGCAGACCGACAATCCGACCGCCCGCAAAAAGGGAGACCACCATGAAGCACTTCAAGCGCCTCCGCGAGCGCATCGACCCGCGTCCATTCCTCGAAGAGATCGAGGGGATCGACGGCGCGTGGGACGACGCGACCGGCCGGCAGGAGAAGATCGCCGTGCAGCGCGAGGCTTTGGCCATTCCGCTCCGCGGCCTCAGGAAATCCGCCATTAACGGCCGCAAGCGGCGCGACGTTCACGAGAGCCGCTGGACCACGGGTTCCGTCCGCTTCCCGGTGGCGCGAACGTTCCTCGACAGGATCGCGGCCGAAGAGGCGTGCGAACTCGGCCGCGCGAAGATCGTATGCCTGAAGGCAGGCAAGCGCGTTTATCCACATATCGATCGGGGCGAGTACTACCGCGTGCGCGGACGCTATCACTTCGTCCTGCGCTCGAGCGCGGGTTCGTGGATGAAGGCCGGCGACGAGGAAGTCCGCATGGCCGAGGGCGAGCTCTGGTGGTTCGACAACAACGCGACGCATGAAGCGCATAACGACGGGGATGAGGATCGCATCCACATGATCTTCGACATGCTGCCGCTCATTCTGCGCGACACGGTCTACGCCGAAGCGAGCTGACGCACGCCGTCCCCGCGGGCGGCCGTGATCATCGCCGGCCGCCCGCAACGGCGGGCCACGGAAGGCTCAGGAACCCGCACCGGCCCGCCGCTCGAGGGCGATGGCCTGGGCAAAGCCCGCCACGTCGCGCCAGACGGCGACAGCGTTGAGGTCGCGGAAGAGGAGGTGCCAGCCGTCCGGATAGCGGATCGTGCCGCGCCCGCCAGGCAGACGCTCGAAGACCGCCGCAGTCCTCGCCTCGGGCACGATCTGGTCCTTCGCCCCGAGCAGCAGCATCGTCGGCAGGCGCACCCGCTCAGCCGCACCGGCGGCGGCATCCGTCACGCGCACGAGGCCGAAGAGCTCACGCGCCGAAGGTCGGCCGAGATAGTAGGGATCGCGCGACAAGGCGCGCAGCGCCTCGATATTGTCGCTCGCCTGGATGCGCACCACGCCCTCGCCCGTGAACCGCTTCTCGGGCGCGACGGTCGCCGCGAGCCAGGCGGCGAGGCGGTGGAACGGGTTGAGCTTGCGCCCACCCCAGATCGCAGGCGCGGCGAGCACCAGCCCATCCGCCCGCAGACCGCCATCGGCTCGGCCAGGATCGGCCGCCGCAAGCGCGACGCCGCCACCCATGGAGTGACCGACGACAATGAGCGGCAGGGTCGGGTGGCGCCCGCGCAGGAACGCCGACATCGCTACCGCGTCTTCGGCCAAACCCTCGGCACCGGGCCAGCGGCCGCGCGTTTCCCCCCGGCCGAAGCCGCGCTGGTCCGGCGCATAGGTCACGATACCGCCTGCGGCCCAGCTTTCGGCCGCGCTCGAATAGGTGGAGGCGCCGTAGTCCCCATAGCCGTGCAGCGCGAGTATGACGGCACGAGGCGCGCCGGACGGGCGCCAGCGCGCGGTCGGCAAGCGTGCGCCATCCGCCGCCGGCAACGTGAGCGCGACCTCTCTCGGTGCAGGCGCATCGCCGGCGGGCACGGTCCCCTCGGCAGCAGTTCCGTCAGGCAGCGGCCCACCGGCCGCACAGGCCGCAAGAAGACCGAGCGCGCCGAGGAGCGCCGACCATGCGGCCACGCGCCCGGAAATCGCCCGCCCGATCATCCCACAAGCGCCGCCACACGCGCGCGCAGCTCCGGCAGAACCTCGGCCTCGAACCATGGATTGCGATTCAGCCAGGCGGTGTTGCGCCAGCTCGGATGCGGCAGAGGCAGGATACCGGCCGGGCTCTCGCGCCAGGCGGCGACGCGCGCGGTCAGCCCGCCCTTGGGCGCAGGACCCAGATGCCAGCGCTGCGCATACTGCCCGATGGCGAGCGTCAGCCCGATATTCGGCAGGAGCGCCAGCATCGATGCCCGCCAGGTCTCGGCGCAGACAGCCGGCGGCGGGAGGTCCCCGCCCTTGGCATCGTAGCCGGGAAAGCAGAAGCCCATCGGCACGATGGCGATCCGGCGCGCGTCATAGAAGATATCCCGCCCGATGCCGAGCCAGTCACGCAAACGCTCACCCGACGGGTCGTCGAAGGGCAGGCCCGACCGGTGCGCCCGCATCCCCGGCGCCTGGCTGGCGATCAGCAGCCTCGCGCGCGGATCGAGCTGGAAGATCGGGCGGGGATCGTGCCGCGTCTCCGTTCCCGCGAAGCGCTGCGAGCAGATCCGACAGGCCCGCAGTCGCGCGGGGACCGCACCGGGCGCGATCGTCTCGGCCGTGCGCGTCTCAACCCTCATCGACCCCGAGCCGCTCCGCGACACGCTGGCGCGCAAGCCCGGCATCGCGATCCTCGACATAGAGGAGCCCGCAGAGCTTGCGCACCAGGGCGCTTTCCTCGTGGCTGCGCTCACCATCCGCATAGGCAACCTCCCAGACCGCCTCGATGATCGCGATCCGGTCCTCGAAAGGCACGGCATTCTTGATCGCGCTCGTAAAGCGCTGAAGGCCGGCGGCGTTCGCCTCGTCGGTCTCGGCCTCGGCGCGAAGCGCTGCAGCATCCGCCGCGCCGAGCCCGTAGCGGCCCATCAGCACCCGGTCGATATCGCCCCTCTCCTCAGCATCGTATTGCCCGTCCGCGCGGGCTGCATGCACCAGGATGACCGCGAGCGCATCACGCGCGTCGCGTGCCTCTAGGCGGGCGGGCGGGCCGTCCGACCCGGTGATTTTCTTCATGATACGGTCCAGCATGCTGGCCATATAGCGGAGGGCGGCGGCAACCGGAAGGCGGGCCGTGACGCGCCGCCGCATCTCGTCTAGAAGGGCGACATTCCTCCGATCGGCCGAGAGAGAAGCGCCCTTGGATCAGCCCGTCAGCCCCGCCGGGAGCCAGCGCCCGCCCGCCATCGCAGTCCGCATCGGCGACGCGGTCTTCGCCAATGACGCTCCCGCCGCGCTCATCGCAGGGCCCTGCCAGGCGGAAAGCGCGACGCATGCCGTCGATATCGCGGGCGCACTCAGGGAAATGGGCGCCGCCAATGGTATGGGCGTTGTCTTCAAGGCGAGCTTCGACAAGGCCAACCGCACCTCGCTCGGCGGCAAGCGCGGCCTCGGGATCGACGAAGGGCTGGCCGTGCTCGCCGCGGTCAAGAAGGCGACCGGCCTGCCAGTCATTACGGATGTTCATCTGCCCGAGCAGTGCGCGCAGGTCGCGGAAGTGGTCGATGCCCTTCAGATACCTGCCTTTCTCTGCCGCCAGACTGACCTTCTGCTGGCCGCCGGCGAGACGGGGCTTCCCGTCAACGTCAAGAAAGGCCAGTTCCTGGCGCCCTGGGACATGACCAACGTCGCTGCCAAGATCGCGAGCACCGGTAACGGGCGCATCATGCTCTGCGAGCGGGGAACGAGCTTCGGCTACAACACGCTGGTCGTCGACATGCGCGGGCTTCCGCAGATGGCGGCAACGGGCTACCCGGTCGTCTTCGACGCGACGCATTCCGTGCAGCAGCCTGGCGGGCTCGGCGGCGCGTCTGGCGGGCAGCGGGAGTTCGCCCCGGTGCTGGCTCGTGCCGCCGCGGCAATCGGTGTCGCCGGCTGGTTCATAGAATGCCACCCGGACCCGGACCACGCCCCCTCCGACGGGCCCAACATGATCCCGATGGACGCTATGCCCGCCTTTATCGCCCGCCTCGCCGCCTTCGACCGGCTTGCCAAGAGCGCCTGAGCCGCACGCCCCTGTTCGCACGAGATAACGAGGACATCATGAGCCTGCCCGCGCCCCGACAGAGCGTCGAGGAGAACACCTGGGACAGTCTCTGGCTGCCCATGATCAAGCCCACCGGCTTTCGCGAATACGATGCGCGCTGGCGGTATCCGCAGGAGATCAACCTCCTCGGCATGCAGGCGCTGGGGCTCGGGCTCGCCACGCAGCTGCATGAGGCCGGGTTGCCGCCCGTTGTCGCGGTCGGCAACGACTACCGCTCCTATTCGCTCGCCATCAAGCAGGCGCTCACCCTCGGACTCGTCACGGGCGGGGCGGAGGTGCACGATATCGGGCCCTGCATCACGCCGATGGCCTATTTCGCGCAGTTCGACCTCGGCGCGCAGGCTGTTGCCATGGTCACCGCCTCCCACAACCCCAATGGCTGGACGGGCGTCAAGATGGGCATGGAGCGCCCGCTCACCCACGGACCGGATGAGATGGCCCGCCTCCGAGACATCGTGCTCAACGGCACGGGCGTGATGCGCGACGGCGGCAGGATGGTCCGCGCAGAAGGTGTTTTCGAGCGCTACATCGACGACCTGGCAGGCAACTTCCGCATGTCCCGGCCCCTCCGCGTGGTCTGCGCCACCGGCAATGGCACGGCCTCCGCCTTTGCGCCGGCGGTGCTGCGTCGCATCGGCGTCGAGGTGATCGAGAGCCATAACGCGCTCGACTATACCTTCCCGAACTACAACCCGAACCCCGAAGACATGGCGATGCTGCACGACATGGCCGCCACGTTGCGCGAGACCGGGGCAGACCTCGCGCTCGGCTTCGACGGTGACGGGGACCGCTGCGGAGTGGTGGACGATGAAGGCGAGGAGATCTTCGCGGACAAGGTCGGCGTGATCATGGCCCGCGATCTCATCAAGCTCCACCCCGGCGCGACTTTCGTGGCGGACGTCAAATCGACCGGCCTCTTCGCGTCCGACCCCGCGCTGATCGAAGGCGGCGCCAAGGCGGATTACTGGAAGACCGGCCACAGCCACATGAAGCGCCGCGTGCATGCGCTCGGGGCGCTCGCAGGCTTCGAGAAGTCCGGCCACTACTTCCTCGCGCCTCCTATCGGGAAGGGCTACGACGACGGCATGCGCGTCGCTGTCGAGCTCTGCAAGCTCCTGGACCGCAACCCCAACGCCAGGTTCTCCGATCTCAGAAAGGCGCTCCCGGTCGTGCACAACACGCCCACGATGAGCCCCTTCTGCCCGGACGAGGAAAAGTATGGCGTCATCGAACGGCTGCAGGCGCGGCTCGTGGCGATGGGCGACGCGGGCGAAAGCCTGGGCCCGCGCCGCATCGCCGAGGTCGTGACAGTCAACGGTGCGCGCGTGATGTTGGATAACGGCGCTTGGGCCCTGGTGCGCGCCTCCTCCAATACTCCCAACCTCGTCGTCGTCTGCGAAAGCCCCGAGAGCCGGCAGGAGCTGCGCGCGATCTTCGAGGCTATCGACGCCGTGATCCGCGGCGAGCCGAGCGTGGGCGACTACGATCAGACCTTCTGACCCAGGCGCGTCGCGCAGTCGCGATATCGCTGCCGTCTCGCGCGCGGATGTTCTCATTATGTTCATCGCTCCCGCCCTACGCTGACGTGGGTGGGCACGGGCGCGCAGCCATTCGGCGGAAGATGTGGATAGTAGTCACGATCGTGTGGCGCCAACCTTTTCGAGCACCTCTTCGAGGCGGGCGAAGTGGCTGTCCCAGCGCGGTCGCCGCCATTCCGCCAGCCTCGCAAGCTGTGCGTTGCGGCGGGGGGAGCCGGGCCGGGCGTAGTCCCTGATCGCGGCCAGCCAACCGGGTCCGTCCTGCGGCGCCAGCCATTCAGGCACGTCGCCGCCAAGCTCACGCAGCGCAGGCAGATCGGCGGCGATCACCGGCACACCGGCTGCCAAGGCCTCGCCGAGGGGCAGTCCATAGCCTTCGGCGAAGCTGGGGAAGAGCAGCGCCCGCGCCTCAGCGAGGAGAGCGGCCACCGCATCGTCGCCGAGGTCGCGATGCTCGAAGACGGTCCTGCCGACGGTCTCCGAACGGTCCAGCATCGCGATTGCTTGCTCGGCCGACCATCCACGACGTCCGACGATGTGCAGATGCGGCGCGGGGCCGGAGGCGACATCCTCCGTCAGTCCGCGCCACAGCATCAGCGTGAGCAGATGGTTCTTTCGGCCCTCGATCGTGCCGAGCTGCACGAAATGCCCTGCGCCACCGGGTTGCGACGCGGTCGGAGCGATGGCGCGGGGCGCTGCGGGCGCCTCCACCCCGAGTCTCAGCACATCGCCGGGCGGGAGGGGGCGCTTCCGGAGTTCCGCATACGCCGTTACGCCGCGGGCAGTCGCCTTGGAATTATAGAGATGCCGGTCCGCCGCCAGCGCGGCATCCAGACGCGTGCTGAACCGGCGCGCCGCCTCGGGCCGCGCGAACTCGGGATGCGTGATCGGGATAAGGTCGTGGATCAGCACCACGCTCCGAAGTCCCGCCGCGGAGAGGGCCACAAGCAGAGGCCCCGAAAGGTTCTCATGCCCCGTGTTGAGCCAGATGCCGCCCTCGGGAAAATGAGCCGTGAGCGCCTTCGTCAGGCCCCGGCCCCGCATCGGCGCGGTGATGCGCGAAAGCCTCCGCATCGCCGCCTCCGCGCGCCGTGGCGCCTCTGCGCGCCACGGCTGCAGTCGCGCTGAGAGATCGAGTGACGCCTGCCCCTTCACCAGCATATCGGCCATGGCCTGCGCAGCATCCGGCGGCACGAAATGAAGCCGTGCGCCGAACGCCCCGGCGCCGTCCCGCCCCTCGCCGCCGATACGACCGACAAGCCACGCGCCGCCCGGCCGGTTGACGGCCCAGTTGACATAGGCGCGTTCGACGCGGTCGATGCCCGTGGGGCGAGCGACGGCGGCACGCATCAAGCTGCGCGTGATATCGAGAACCAGCGGCGGGACCCCTGCCCCACCACCGCGCTTCATGCCATGCAGACCGTTCCTCAGGCGGCGAGATCCTCGGCGCTCAGCGACCGCAGGAAGTCTGCGAACTCTGCGCCCAGATCCTCACGCATGAGAGCGAAGGCCACCGTCGCCTGCAGGAACCCTTGCTTGGAGCCGCAATCGTAGCGCCGACCCTGAAAGCGGAACCCCGTCACGCCGCCCGGCGCATCGACCTGGGCCGCGATCGCATCGGTGAGCTGGATCTCCCCGCCCGCGCCCGTCTCCTTTCGGTCGAGAAAGCGCATGACCTCCGGCGTCAGGATATAGCGCCCGATAACGGCCGTGTTGGAGGGCGCCTCCTCGGTTTTCGGCTTCTCGACCATGCCGCCGACCTCGACCACAGCGCCATTGTCTTCGCGGATATCGAGCGTGCCGTAGGCCGAGATCTTGTCCTTCGGCACATCGAACGCGGCGACCATGCAGCCACCCTTGCCGCGCGCCTCATAGGCCTCGACCATCTGCGCCATGCACCCCTTCGGCCCCTTGATGACGTCGTCAGGCAGGATGACCGCGAAGGGCTGCTCACCCACCAGACGCCGCGCACACCAGACCGCGTGGCCGAGGCCCAGCGCCTCCTGCTGGCGGATATAGGCAATGGCGCCGGAAGGCATCGTCGAATTCCGAACTTCGGCGAGGAGCGCGTCCTTGCCTTTCTCCTCCAGCGCCTGCTCAAGCTCGTAATGGCTGTCGAAGTAGTCCTCCAGAGAGGACTTCCCGCGCGCGGTCACGAAGATGAAGTCGGTGATCCCGGCCTCGCGCGCCTCATCGATGGCATACTGGATCAGCGGCCGGTCGACGAGCGGCAGCATTTCTTTCGGCATGGACTTCGTCGCGGGCACGAAGCGCGTGCCCATGCCTGCGACGGGGAAAACCGCGGTGCGGACGGCTTGCGGCATCGGATGTCCTCTCGTTTTCGCTGCCATCGCTGGTGCGGATGGCCGGCTCTTGTTCGGCTCCAGACCCGGCGTAGCGGGCTTTGGGATAACATAGCGTGACAAGCATTCGTGACAGTATCGGGGCGCAAACGCGTATACTGCATTGCAGCATCAACGCGGGATCCGCATCATTCGATCCCGCGGGCCGAAAGCGCCGCTTCGACGCGCGGCACGTCCTCCGGGTTGTTCACTTCCCAGAACGCCGCGCCACGACCCTCGACCTCGACGCAGGCCACCTCGAGCCCGTGCTCGAGAAAGCGGAGCTGCTCCAGCCCCTCCGCTTGCTCCAGCATGCCCGGTGCGAGGCCGATATAGGCGGTCAGCGCCGGGACCCTGAACGCATATACGCCGACGTGATGGAACGCAGGCACATCGCCGCCCGCGCCGTAGGGCAAGACTTCCTTGGAAAAATACAGCGCTTTGCCGGCCCTGTCCAAGACCGCGAGCGTCCCTCCCACTCGGCCGGCCGCGCGATCCGCCCTGAAGTCGGCGAGCGCCGCCGCATCGCAGCGGAGTACGGGCGTCGCAACCCCGCAGGCCGGATCGGAGCGCATCGCCGCGACCAGCGCCTCCACGAACCAGGGTGGCGTGAGGGGCGCGTCCCCCTGCAGGTTGACCACGATACCGCTCAGCCGCAGCTTCTCCGCTACCTCGGCGCAGCGTTCCGTGCCGTTGCGGCAGTCTGGCGAGGTCATCGCGACCTCCGCACCAAAGCTGCGAGCAGCCTCGGCGATACGCTCGTCATCGGTCGCGACGATGACGCGATCGATCCCGCCCGCGTCGCGCGCCGCCTCCCATGCCCGCTCGACCAAACTCTTGGAGACGCCGTTGGCGCCCTTAAGCGGGACAAGCGGCTTACCGGGAAACCGGCTGGAGGCATAGCGGGCGGGGATGACGATGGTGACGGCTTCACCGGTCTCGGGCGCCGCCATCAGGCCTCCTCCACCGGCACGCCCGCGCCGTAGGCGATGAAATGCGGGTTCTCCCAACCGGGCTTGCCGTAAGCGAGCGGGCGCAGATGCTCGAGTGTGCGCACATCGCCACCGGCTGCGAGCAGAACGGCGTGCCCGGCGGCCGTATCCCATTCCATCGTGCGCCCGAGACGGGGATAGAAATCCGCCTCCCCGGCCGCCACCAGGCAGAACTTGAGCGAGGAGCCGGCATTGCGGCTCTCCTTCGGCGCATAGCGCTTGATGTAATCCTCCGTCGCCTTGTTGCCGTGTGACTTCGAGGCGACGACGACAAGCGCCTCCGCTTCCGCCTCCCGCACCGTGATCGGGCGCGCGCTGTCCGGCACGGGATGCACGAGGTCATCGAGCGCCTCTTCCTCCGCGCCCCCTTCGGCCAGGCTCCGCCAGAGACGCTGGCGCGCCGGCGCGAGGACGATGCCAAGGCGCGGCCTGCCCTCCTCGATAAGCGCGATGTTCACGGTGAAGTCGCCGCGTCGCTGCACGAACTCCTTCGTACCGTCGAGGGGGTCGACCAGGAAGAAACGGTCGGGCGCGGGGCCCTCCTGGCTCTCGGCGCGCTCTTCCGTTACGACAGGGATGTCCGGAAAGGCGGCGGCGAGGCCCGCGGCGATGATGTCGTCCGCGGCCAGATCCGCCTCCGTCACGGGCGAGGCGTCGTCCTTCTCACGGGTGCCGAAATCGTCGCTTTCGTAGATGGCGATGATGGCCCGCCCGGCCTCGAGCGCGAGGCGCCTGATCTCGGTTGCGATCTCCTCCACGGCGTTCCTCCCCGGCTCGATGATGGGGCTTTCATAGGCGCTCCGCTGGGTCAGCGCCAGCATCGGGCGGTACGAGGCGCCGCCGCGATGTCCTTGCGCGCCCCGCGGCCGGGAGCCTATCAGGGCGTGCACGTTTTTCAGTTCGACGGTCCGAACCATGCCCGCCTTCATCCGCCACGACGCCCCCGATTTCGAGGCTGCCTTCAGCGCGCTGACCGAGGCGAAGCGCGCCTCGGATGCCGGGGTGGACGGGCCCGTGGCCGAGATCATTGCCGATGTGCGGGCGCGGGGCGTTGAGGCCGTGGTCGAGCTCACGCGCCGCTTCGATCGCTGGCAGGCGACGGCGGAGACGCTGGCAATGGGCGCGGATGAGATCGACGCCGCGATCGCGACGGTGCCGGACGAGACCCGCGCCGCCCTCGAACTCGCCGCCGAACGCATCCGCGCCTACCACGCACGGCAGGTTCCGGAAGCGGCCGAGTGGGAGGATGCGGCCGGCATTCGGCTGGGCTGGCGCTGGACGCCGGTCGACGCGGCGGGGCTCTACGTGCCGGGCGGGCTCGCCAGCTATCCCTCCTCGCTCCTCATGAATGCCATTCCGGCGGCCGTCGCGGGCGTCGAGCGTATCGTGATGTGCGTGCCAACGCCGGACGGCATCGTGAACCCGCTGGTGCTCCTTGCCGCGCGCCTTTCGGGCATCGACACGATATGGCGGATCGGGGGCGCGCAGGCGGTGGCGGCGCTTGCCTACGGTGCCCCACCCGTCGAACCCGTGGACGTGATCACCGGCCCCGGCAACGCCTATGTGGCCGCCGCCAAGCGCCAGGTCTTCGGCCATGTCGGCATCGACATGATCGCAGGGCCGTCGGAGGTGCTGGTGATCGCGGACGGGGACAACGACCCGGACCTCATCGCCATCGACCTTCTTGCGCAGGCCGAGCACGACGCCACGGCACAGTCTATCTGCATCACCGACGATGCGGCCTTCGGCGAGGCCGTTGTGGCGGCGGTCGACCGCCGCCTTGCGATGCTCCAGCGCCGGGAGATCGCGGCAGCAAGCTGGGCGCGCCATGGCGGTGTCGTCGTAGCGCGAGACCTCGCACAGGCGGCGATGCTCTCCAACCGGATCGCGCCCGAGCATCTGGAGCTGGCCGTCGAGGACCCGGATGCGCTCGCGGCGAAGATCCGGCATGCCGGCGCAATCTTCCTCGGCCGGCACACCCCCGAGGCACTGGGTGACTATGTGGCCGGACCGAACCACGTGCTGCCGACCGCCGGCTCGGCGCGCTTCTCCTCCGGCCTCTCGGTGCTCGACTTCATGAAGCGCACGACGCTAACGCGCGCCAGTGCCGCAGGTCTCGCCGCGATCGGCCCGGCCGCCGCAATCCTGGCAGAAGCCGAGAGCCTCGAGGCACATGCATTGTCGGTCACCGACCGCCTGGAGAATAGAAAGGCGGCCGAATGACCGATTTCGCAGAGACGGACCGGCTCGAGGCCGTCAAGCTCCTCGAGGACCGGCCCCGCGCCCGTACGCCTGAGATCCAGCAGGAACTGGACGTCGCCCTTTTCGACCTCATCGAGGACAACCGCTTCCGCCCGGCCCAGCGGGATGCGGGCAATGGCGGTCCCTACACGCTCGGCATCGGCATGGTCGACCGGCTCCTCCAGCTCGAGGTGCGCGACGGCGCGGAGGCAGAACCGCTGGAGCTGCGTCTCTCGATCGGGCCCCTCCGTGGCGTGATCAAGGACTACTTTGCGATCTGCGAGGCCTATTTCGACGCGGTGAAGAAGCTTCCACCGTCCAAGATCGAGGCCATCGATATGGGGCGGCGCGGTATCCATGACGAGGGCGCCCGACTTCTCGAAGAGCGCCTTGAGGGCCGCATCCTGACCGACCACGACACGGCAAGACGGCTTTTTACCGTGATCTGCGCATTGCAGTTCCGGGGCTGAGGCGTGGCCGAGGGCCCTAAGCCCCGCGGCTATGACGGGGGCGTATTGCCCGGTGCCGTTCTCTTCTGCTGCAACCAGAACCAGATCCGGTCGCCCTTTGCCGAGGGGCTGCTCAAGAAGCTCCACGGCCGCAAGGTCTTCGTGCAGTCGTGCGGCGTGCGCGAGACGGACGAGGTCGATCCCTTCATGGCCGCCGTCGCCGCCGAGGTCGGGGTCGACATCTCCAAGCATCGGCCCCGCAGCTTCGACGAGATGGAGGCCTGGGGCGACGACATCACGGGCTACGACGTGATCATCGCGCTCTCCCCTGCGGCGCAGCGCCAGGCCATGGAGCGCACGCGCGCCTCCGCCGTCGAGATCGAGTACTGGCCCGTGCTCGATCCCAGCGGCATCGGCGAGAGCCGGGCGCAGAAGCTTGACGCCTACCGCCAGACGCGCGATCAGATCCTGGCGCTGGTGCGCAGCACTTTCGGCGGCTGAGCTGCGCTGCCGCCGCTCGAGCGTTCGGACCGTTCTAGCTTGAAATTCCCTGATTTCGGCGTCATATCGCGGCGTTCCTGCAACAACACTAGGTAGTCCATGTCCAAGGAAGAGACCCTCGAGTTCCCAGGGGTCGTCGTCGAGCTTCTGCCCAATGCCACGTTCCGCGTGAAGCTCGAGAACGATCACGAAATCATCGCTCACACTGCCGGCAAGATGCGTAAGAACCGCATTCGCGTGCTGGCGGGCGACAAGGTCCAGGTCGAGATGACGCCCTACGACCTCACCAAGGGCCGCATCACCTATCGCTTCAAGTAAGGCGCAGCATGTGAGCGATACCGGTGCGTCTTCGCCCGAGGGCCTTCGGCTTGCCCGGCCCACCGAACGAGGGGCGGAGAACGACACCGCGCCGACGGGCGCAGTCGCCCATCCATCCGACGCCGCCGAAATGCCCGGGAATACCCTGCGCCTCGTCCTCGGCTCGGCTTCTCCCCGACGTCTCGCCCTTCTCGCCCAGATCGGCGTCGTGCCCGATGCGGTGACGGCTGCCGATATCGACGAGACGCCGCTCAAGGCGGAGCTGCCGCGCCGCTACGCCGAGCGCATCGCCGCCGACAAGAACGCGGCACTCGGCCCGATCGCCCCGGACACCCTGATCTTGACGGCTGACACGGTCGTGAGCGCCGGGCGCCGCATCCTTGGAAAGCCGGCCGACGCGGCCGAGGCCGCCGCGTTCCTCCTTCTTCTTTCGGGCCGGCGCCATCGGGTCTGCACCGCCGTTTGCCTCTCCGGCCCCGGTTTTCGTCGAACGCGGCTCGTGGAGACGAAGGTGAAGATGAAGCGGCTCTCGGATGCCGAGCTCTCGGCCTATCTCCGCTCGGGAGAATGGCGCGGCAAGGCGGGCGGCTATGCGATCCAGGGCCTCGGCGCGGCCCTCATCCCGGAGATCCACGGCAGCTACACTAATGTCGTCGGACTGCCGCTGGTAGAGACCGCCAATCTCCTCCGCGGCGCGGGCTATCAGGTCGGCCTCGACGGCGCGCCGGCATGAAGGGACGCATCATCCTCCTTGGCACGGCGCCATCGGGCGCCGGCGCCGCCGCGCTGCTCGTGGACGGGACGCTCGAGGACTATCTCGAGGATGCGCCGTCCGGCGATCCCACACCCCCGCCCGGCGAGATCCTGCCCGCCCGTATCCTGCGCAGCGGCGGCAAGGGCGCGGGCGCCTTCGTCACGCTCGGCGAGACCGGTCAGGGCTTCCTGCGTGACGGCGCAGGGTTCAAGGAAGGCCGCCGCCTCCTCGTTCAGGTCGCGGGATACGCCGAGCCCGGCAAGGCGCCTCCCGTGACGCGGCGGCTCACGATCAAGCACCTTCTCCTCATCCACACGCCGGGCGCGCCGGGGCTCAACGTCTCCCGTCAGATCCGCGATGCGGCGGAGCGCGAACGCCTGGAAGAGGCCCTGCGCATGGCCGCCGAACCCTTCTTTTCGGCCTCGGGCGCCCCGGCAGGCGAGGACAGCCCCGCCGCCCGGCGCCATGCCCGCATGGCCCGCTATGGCGCGATGCTGGAGGAGGGCGGCATCATCGTCCGCTCGGCCGCCGAAGGCGCCTCTGCCGATGCGCTGCAAGACGCACTCCAATCGGTACTCGAACGCCGTGCCGTGCTCGAAGACGCGCTCGAGGCAGGCACCCTCCCGCCCTCTGCGGAAAGCGCCACTACCATCGCGCTTCGCGAATGGTCCCTGCCGCCGCCAGCCGCGATCCTGGTCGCCGCTGGAATGAAAGACGCGATCGATGCCGTCGCCCTCCAAGGCCCCCTCGCCGACCGCCGTCGCGACGAGGAGGGCGATCCTTTCGACCGGCTCGGCGTCTGGGACGCGCTCGACACTCTCGCGGCACCGCGGGCGCCCCTCCCTTCCGGCGGCAGCCTTGTGATCGAGCCGACCACCGCGCTCGTCGCGGTCGACGTGAACACTGGCGGCGACTTCTCCCCCGCCGCAGGCCTCAAGGCCAATATCGAGGCGGCCCGCGCGCTTCCCCGCCAGCTGCGCCTGCGCGGCCTCGGCGGTCAGATCGCGATAGACTTCGCGCCCATGGCCAAGAAGGACCGCCGCGCGGTCGAGAGCGCCCTCAAGGCCGCGATCAAGCGCGACCCCGTCGAGACCACGGCGCACGGCTTCACGACGATGGGCCTCTTCGAGCTGCAGCGAAAGCGCGAGCGGCGCCCGCTTTACGAACTCCGCTAGCACCGCGTGCGGCCGGGGGGCGGGCTGGCGGGTGGGCGGCCCCGATGCCGGGCCCGACAGGGCGCGGCGAGGACAGGCCGAGCACCTGTCAGCCCGCCCCCAGCCCCAACGGCGCCCTCTGCCGTGGCTTGGGATTTGCGAGCCAGCGCAGATCTTCCACCACGATGTAGAGACACGGGATGAGAAAGAGCACGATGGTCGTCGCGAAGACGATGCCATAGCCGAGGCTCACCGCCATCGGGACCAGGAAGCGGGCCTGCGCCGACGTCTCGAAGATCATCGGCGCAAGCCCCCCGAAGGTCGTCAGGGTCGTGAGAAGAATGGGGCGGAAGCGCCTCGTGCCCGCCAGCATCATCGCCTCGACCGGCGTCGCACCGACTGCGCGCGCCTTGTTGGCATAGTCGAGCATCACGAGCGCGGCGTTGATCACCACCCCGCCGAGCGCGATTACGCCAAAGAGCGAGACGATGGAGAGCCCCATGCCCATGATCAGGTGCCCGATCACCGCCCCCGCGAAACCGAAGGGGATCGCCGCCATCACCACCAGCGGCTGGATCCAGGAGCGGAAGGGAATGGCGAGCGCCGCGTACATGAGCGCGAGCGCCAGCGCGATCGAAACCTTGAAACTGCCGAGCGTTTCCCGCCGCGTCTCCTCGTCTCCGCCGAACTGGTAGAACAACCCCGGAAAATCGGCGCGCAGCTCCGGCAGCACCTGGGATTTGAGCGCCGCGATGACCTGCGCCTCCGCATCGGGCGGGCTCAGCTTGGCAAAGACGCGCGCGATCCGCCGCCCGTCGCGCCGCTTGATCTCACCCTCCGCCCGCGTACGCGACACCTCCGCAATCTCGTAGAGCGGCGCCTCGCGACCGTCCGGCGCCCGCACGATGAGGGTCGCGATGTCGTATTCCGAGCGCCGCTCCTCCGCGGGCAGCCGCAGGCGCAGCGTGATCTCGTTGCCGCCCTCGTGGAGACGGAGCGCCTCGACACCGAGGAACGCATGGCGCACCTGCTGGCCGACTTCGCGTGCCGTGAACCCCATCGTGCGCCCCGCCTCGGTGATGCGGAAGGTGAGCTGCTCGGCACCCTTCGAGAAATCGGTCCGGGCGCTCTTGACCGAGGCAAAGGTCTTCATCCTGTCGCGCAGCACTTCGGAAGCGCGCCGCAATGTCTCGGTCGAATCATGGCCGAGCATCACCTCGATGCCGACCTCGTCGTTGCCGCCGCCATAGCGCGCCCGGAAATTCGTCCATTGTATCTCTGCCATCTGGCCGAGCCGCTCGCGCACCGCCTCCGCGAATTCGAGGCTTTCCATCGTGCGCACGGTCGGCCGCGCGAGATAGACGTCGAGCTCGAGCCGCGCACCGTCCATCTTCGTCGCCACATGGCGGACCAGCTGCTCGCCGCCGTTCTCCGCCGCCACCGCATCGACCGTGTCGATGAGCCGGCGCATCACCTTCTCCTTGGCCTCTTCGGGCGCCCGGGCATCGAGCCCCACGACCAGCTGCACCGTGTCGCGCGGGATCGGCGGGAAAAGGCTGAAGCCCATGCGCCCCGAGATCGGCCAGGCAACCGCCATCGTCAGGATGAGGAGCATGATGGCGATGGTGGTGTAGCGCCATGAGATCGCAAGCGAGAGGAGCGGCGCGTAGAGCCGGCGGACCACCCAGGCGAGGCCGTCCGAACAGGCATGGCGCACCCGCGCGAGCCCGGCCCGGCGCGTCTGCCGCCGCCGCACGCCCGCAAGATGCCCCGGCAGCACGAAGAGCGCCTCGAGCCAGCTCACGATGAAGGCGGCGCTCACCACGATGGGGATCACCACCCAGAAGGATCCGAACCAGCCGGGCACCATCGCAAGCGGGATGAAGGCGATGATGTTGGTCACGATCGAGAAGCTGAGCGGCACCGCGATATCGCGCGCGCCCTGAACCGCCGCCTCGACGGGCTCGAGCCCGCGCTCGCGGTACTCGAAAATGTTCTCCCCGGCCACGATCGCATCGTCGACCACCAGGCCCAGTGCAACGATGAAGGCGAAGAGCGAGACCATGTTGATCGAGACGCCCGCGAGCGGCAGCAGCAGGAAGGCGCCGAGAAACGCCGTCGGAATGCCGACCGCGACCCAGAAGGCGAGCCTGATCTCCAGAAACGCGCTCAGGAGGAGGAGCACGAGCGCGAGACCAACCAGCCCGTTCCGCAGAAGGAGGTCGACGCGATCCTCGAAGAGCACGCTGCGGTCATTCGCCAGGGTCACTTCCACCCCGACAGGCAACAACCGCTCGACGCCAGCGATGGCGCGTTTCGCGGCGTCCGAGATGGCAAGCGGCGTTTCCTGACCGACCCGCATGACCTGCATCGTTACGGCGGGCTTGCCGTCGAAGAGGCGCCGCACGGTCGTCTCCTCGAACCCACGACGAACCTCCGCGATATCGCCGAGCCTGAGGATCTGACCCTTCTCGCCCACCGTGATCGGCAGCGCGCGATAGGCCTCGATCCGGTCGAGGCTGCTGTCGACGCGGAGCTGGACGTCGCCCCGCGTGGTGCGAATGCGCCCGCCGCTGCGGTCTTCCGTTGCGCGCGCGATCGCGGTGCCGAGCTCGTTGAGCGTGAGCCCCGTCGCCCGCAGCATTGTGCGGGAGACCTCGACCACGATCTCGTGGTCCGGCGCATCCTTGAACGCGACGGTGCTGATACCGTCCTCCGTCTCGAGCCGGCTGCGCACCAGCTCCGCCGCAGCCCGGAGCGCGGGCGGATCGAGATCGCCGTGCACATGGACATCGAGGATGGGCTTGGGCTCGTTGTTGAGATGGACGCGCGGGCGCTCCGCATCCTCGGGCAGCGTCCTCAGCGTCGAAATCACCTGCTGCGCCTCCGCCAGAAGCTCGGGCTTGTCGGACTCGACCTTGGCGTCGAAGGCCAGCGTCGCCCGCCCCTGCACGGACCATGAATGGATGGGGCCTGCCTTGCTGAGCTCCGAGACGGGTTCCTCGAGGCGAAGGGTGAGGGCCTCCATAACCTCCCCCGGCGTCGCGCCCGGCAGAGCCACATGCACCATGACGTAAGGGTCGTTGAAGGGCGGGAACAGCTCCTTGACCACGCGCTGCATGGCGATGAGCCCGCCGATGACGAGAAGCAGCATCAGGAGGTTGGGGACCACCGGGTGGCGCGCCGTCCAGCCGATGACGCCACCCTGGGAGAGGCGCTTCGCGGGCTCGCTCATCCGCCTTCCCCGGCCTCCGCCATCTCATCCTCCTCGAGACGCAGCGCCATGCCGGCCGTGTAGACCGCAAGATCGGTCGTTACGATCCGGTCGCCGGGCGTGAGACCCTCGGTGACGAGCACCGTGTCGGCGCCCCGCCAGGCGATGATCAGCTCCCGGCGCTCGAGCTTGCTGTCCTTGCCATAGACCCAGGCCGTATCGTCTGGCCTCAGATACCGGCGCGGCAGGGCGACGGCACCGGGAAGCGGTGCGCCCGCCACCTCGGCGCGCAGATAGCTGCCGAGGCGGATCACCCGCTCGTCGGCGTTCTCCGGCCGGAGCGCCAGGGGATCGGGGATGCGGACGCTGACCACGGCCAGCCGCCCCCCCTCCTCCAGCGCCGCACCGATACGTTCGACGCTCGCCTCGCGATAGGCGCCCGCCGGCCAGACACCCGGCTGCTCGAGGCGCACCGGCTGTCCCGGCTCGATCCAGCCGAGCGCCGTCGGCGGAAGGGTGATCCGGATCTCGAAGGCATCGGTCGCGGCGAGCGAGGCCGCCTCCGCGCCTGCGGTCAGGAGGCTGCCGGGCTCTAGGCTCTCGGAGAGCACCACCGCGTCGAAAGGCGCGGTCACGACCGCCTTCTGCAATGCAGCCATGGCTCGCTCCCGCTGTGCGACGGCCGCGGCCTTGGCCGCCTCGAGCTCCGCCATCTGCGGCTCACGCAGGATGAGGGTGCGCTGCGTGGGCGTCACGTCGAGTGGCAGGCGCTCAAAGTCCCGCCGTGCACGATCCGCCTGGCCGCGCTCCATGGTGATCCGGGCCTCGATTTCCTCGACGCGGGCCTCCGCCTCCCGAACGGCGAGCACAAGCTCGGTCGTCTCGAGGCGAAAGGCCACTTCGCCGGCATCGAGAAAGCCATCCACCACAAGGCCGGGAGCGACCTCGCGGACACGGCCGGTGATCTCGCTCGAAAGCGTGAGGGCGCGCGCTGCCGCCACCCGGCCGAAGCCCTCTACCCGCGGCCCGCTCACCGCCGCCTCCGCCGGCACGACGCTGACGAGCCGGGGCAGCCTTTCAGGCTGGGCGACTGCCGGGCCCGGTGCGGTATCGGCGATCTGCTGCCACGCCTCGAAGGCCAGCGCCAGGATCGCGATCGGCAGGAGCGCCTTCATCATGCCGGAGGCTGCACGGTGCCAGGCGGGCGCAGAGCGCGTCTGCGGCAGCATCTCTTCGTCACCCGGACGCTCGGGCAATGCGTCGCCCTGCTCGCGCATCGCCGTGCGCAGCATGGGCCGTCTTGCGATCGCGCGGTCGTCCACCCCCGGGCTCCGATCCTCTAAGCACTCACCCGGCGGGCATTTCCACCGTGGCCTCGCCATTCTACACCAGATAGGACGCCGAACGGAAAGGTGACGGGAGAGCACGGATGAGCGAGCGCATTGTGAAAGGCGGCCATTGCCCGATCTGCGGGCGGCCAACCGAGCGCGCGCTGCGCCCCTTCTGCTCCAAGCGCTGCGCCGATGTCGATCTCGGCCGCTGGCTCACCGGCGCTTACGCGATCCCCGCCGAGGAAGCCCCGGAGGAGGCGCGCGAGGCTCGCGGTGACGGAAGCGATCGGTCGGAGGAACCCTCCTGACCGAGCCCCGTCGCACTGCGCGTCGATTGTGCGGGCAGCGCCGCGCTCGGAGGCGACCGCACTGAACGCAGCAACACCATCTCCGCCATTGCCGCCTCCGCTTGCGCCTGCTGGCGCGCCAGCCGCTCGACTGCGGCGGTGGCGACCAGGGCGCGCGCCGCCTCGACCCTGCTCCGCGCGTCCCTGAGCGCGGCGAGCGCCGCCGCCTCCTCGGCCATCGCGGCATGCGCTGTCGCTGCAAGCGCGTCCTCCATGCGGCGTACCGCCGTGGCGCCGCGCATGGCAAAGAGCAGATCCCCGCCGGTGGTCACGCCCGCGCGCATCATACGCTGAGCGCGCCGGCACTCCGCCTCGGCGGCGCCTGAGGCCGCGACCGCGGCGGCCCGCCGGTCCCGTGCGCCCGAAAGACGCGCCTCGGCAAGCGTCACCGCGACCGAAGCGGCGGCAAGCATGGCGGCGTCGCCCCTGGACGTACCGCTGGGGGTCTCGAAGGCGTCGTTCGGCGGCGCACTTGGCGAGGGCGGCCCGCTCATCGGCGCTGGCGCTGCTTTTCGCGCAGGCTCTCGGCGAAGAGGATCGCCGCGGCGACGGCGCGGTAATGGGCAGGGTCGATCTCGGCACCGAGCGGCGTGGCGGCAAAGACGGCGCGGGCCGTGGCCGGGTCGCTATGAAGCGGAACGCCCGCCTCCTCGGCGCGCTCGCGGATGCGCGCGGCGATCTCGTCCACGCCCTTGGCGACGCAGACAGGCGCCTCCCTCCCACCTCGCTGCCAGGACAGCGCCACGGCCACATGCGTCGGGTTGGTAATCACGACGGCGGCGTTCGGCACCTTCTCGAGCATGCGATTCGTGGCGATCTCCTCCGCCCGCTGGCGCCGCTTGGCCTTTAGCAAAGGATCGCCCTCGGTCTCGCGCATCTCGCGCTTCATCTCCTCGGGGCTCATACGCTGGCGCTGATGGTGCTGGTGGCGCTGCCAGAAGAAGTCCGCGAGGCCGACCAGGATGGCGACGCCGAGCGTTCCGCCGAGGATCTGGCGAAGCGGCACTTCCAACAAGCGTGGCAGCAATCTCGCCTCGGCGCGGACGCTGCCGGCGATCCAGTCCATCATGCCCAGCATCACGATCGCGAGGACGAGGAGCAGCAGGCTTAGCTTGACTGTGCTCTTCACGAACTCGCCGAGGCCGTGCGGTCCGTACTTCTGTCCGGCGTTCTCGACGGGCGAGATGCGCGAGAGCTTGGGTACCACCCGGTCTGGCGCGAAGACGATGCCGCGCATCGCGACCAGATAGGCGATCAGAAGGGCCGCCGGTGTCAGAAGGAGTGGCGCGACCGCAACCCCCATGTCGGTCGCGAGCGTGGCCCAGAGTGCGGGATCGCCGGCGAAGGCACGCGCCGAGAGTGGACCCGGGGCCTCGAGGAGACGCAGGAGCGAGCTGCCCGCCGCCTCGGCGCCGTCCCGCCCGGCCAGCGCCAGCCCGAGGGCGAACCCGATATAGGCGATCGCCGCCTGCGCGTCCGGCGCACGCGGCAGGTCGCCCTTGCGCCGCGCCTCCTCGAGCTTTCGTTCGGTAGCGGGGAGGCTCCGCTCCTGGCCGCCATCCGCGTCGCCGCCGCTCACCGCATCACCCCCGCGCCGCCGATGCTGCCCCCGGGCGATGCGCCCGGGCCCGGGCCGCCGAGCGGATCCACCGCCACGGCGGCGCGTGCCTCCTCCCAGCGGGCGAAGAGGTCGGGGAGAGAGAGCCAGAGCGCCGCCAAGCCGATGCCAACGAGGAGAGGCGCGCCCACAAGGGCGACGAGAAGCTGCGGCATGGCCCGGCTGAGCGCGCCGAGGGTGAGGTTGTAGGCAAAGCCTGCAAGCACGAAGGGCGTCGCGAGGCCCAGGCCCAGCGCGAAGGTTTCCGCGATCCGCGCGGCCGACCAGTCGGCGACCGCCGGCCCCGCGAGGCCGAGGCCGAAGGGCAGGATGGCATAGAGGCCGGCAAGGGCGGCTACCGCATCCACATGCAGGCCTCCTGCAAGCATGAGCGCGATGCCGCCCATCGAGAGGAAGCTGGCGAGCGACGGCTCCGCCTCACCGGCCACGGGGTTGCCGAAGATGTGGCTGATGCTGATGCTCTGCGAGGCGACCGTGCCTGCCACCTGCAACGCCCAAACGAGGAGCCTGAAGGAAACGCCGATCAGCAGACCCGCCGCCGCCTCCGCAACGAGGAGGAGTAGCAGGGCGACGGGGACCCGCGGCGCCTCTGCCGCGAAACCCGAGATGAGCGGCGTGAGCAGCCACGTGATCGCCAGCGCGACCCCAAGGCGTACGCGCATCGGGATGCCGCGCTCACCGAGCCCTGGCAGGACGGCAAGCGCTGCACCGACACGGGCGAAGACGCCGGCCGCCGCCAGCGCGAGAACGGGCGCCACGCCAAACAGGCCAGCCAGGACGGCTATTAACGCATCGTCCGCCTCTGCACCGTTCATGGCAGCGTGGAACCTTCCACCGCCGACCGCCGCACGGCATCGATCGTCCTGGGACACGCGCTCGCGGCGGTCCGCCTGCCCAGGCCAGTCGGCATCTGTCGGACGCGGGGTTCCACGGCACTCATCACCGGATCAGCATGCGGCGGTGCCGACGAGGCTCAACTGCGTGCGCGTCCCGATCTCCTCATAGGAAAGCACGGGGTTGAGGATGCCCTTTGCCTCCAGCACCTCGCTCAGAAAGCGCCGGCGCCTTGCGCTCGTGGCGACGACGGCCGTCAGACCCTGGCGCGCAGGCCCGGTGAGCGCGGCCTTCACGCTTTGCGCGAGCTTGTTGAAGGCATCCGGCGGCAAGGCGATGTCGCCCGACACGCTCTGCGCCGTATGAGCGCCGCCGGCGAAACCCGATTTGGCGGTACCCTGCGGCTCGGGGGCGGGCGGCTGCTCGTGGGTCTCGAAGAGCCGCTCCCACCCTTCGTCGAGCTGCACGAGCGGCAGCCGCCCCTGCGGGTCGGTCAGCCGCGCGACGATGAGAAAGGCAATCCGCCGTCGCACATGCTCGATCGTGGCCTCCAGCGAAAGGCTCGCGGCCCGAGCCTCTGCCGCCGCCTCCAGAATGAGCTGCAGGTTGCGGACGGGGACCCGCTCATCGAGCAGACCGCGCAGAACCGCCTGCAGAAGATCGTGCGACACCCGCTCTGGCACGAACTCGTCGACGATGCGCCGGTTCGCGTCTGCACGGGCCGGGTCGGACGGGCGGCAGAATTCGTCCAGAAGCCGCCTCAGTGCCCGGCGCGTGCAGAGCCGGCCCAGACTGCCCTTCACCGTCTCGAGAAGATGGGTCGCCACGACCTCCGCCGGCGTGATGACCGGCAGGCCGAGCATCTCCGCCTCCTCTTGCGCATCGGGCGCGATCCAGCGGGCGGGCGCGCCATAGACCGGCTCGGCCACGTCCCGGCCCGGCGCGGTCAGCGCGATGTCGTCGCGCAGCAGCACCATCACGCGACCGGGTATGAGGTCGGCTTCCGCCGCCTGCGTGCCGTGGATGAGGATCGCGTAGCGATTCTCCGACAGCAGCGGATCGTCGGTCAGTCGGACCTCCGGCATTACAAAACCGAATTCGCTCGCGATGTGGCGGCGCATGTTACCGATGCGCGCATCGAGCCCGGCGCCCGGCGCGACCACCGCGGGCAGGAGCGCGGGGTGGAAGCGGACATGGATTTCATCGACGTCGAGCAGATCGCCGAGCGGGCGATCGCGGCCGAGCACCCCTTCCGGAGCGTCCTCATCGGCGGGATCCTCCGTAGCGTCCTTGCCGTCGGCCGCCTGCCACGCCGCCCAAGACACACTGCCGAGGATCGCGGCCCCTGCCAGAAAGGGCAGGAACGGCAGCCCGGGCACGAAGGCGAAGAGCGCCATCAAACCCGCCACGGTCGCAAGTGCCGCAGGGTATCCGCCGAGCTGCCCGCTCAACGCCTGATCCGCCGAGCCGATGACACCCCCCTTCGAGAGAAGGAGCGCCGCGGCGATCGACGTGATGACCGAGGGGATTTGGCTGACCAGCCCGTCGCCAACCGTCAGCATCGAGTAGGTCTCGACCGCCTGCATGAGCGTCAGGTCATGCACCGCGAGGCCCATGGCGAGGCCCATTACCAGGTTGAGGAGCGTGATGAGCAGGCCCGCGACTGCGTCGCCCTTCACGAATTTCGAGGCGCCGTCGAGAGAGCCATAGAACGTCGTCTCCTCCTGCTCGAGTCGCCGGCGTTCCTTCGCCTCGGCATGGCTGAGCGCGCCCGCTGCCATGTCGCTGTCGATCGCCAGCTGTTTGCCTGGCATTGCGTCGAGCGCGAAGCGTGCGCCGACTTCCGCCATGCGCCCCGCGCCCTTCGTGACTACGACGAAGTTGACGATCAGCAGAACGCAGAAGACGACGAGACCGAGAAAGATGTTCCCGCTCATGATGAAGCGCGCGAAGCCCTCGATAACGCCGCCTGCCGCGTCCGGGCCGGTATGACCCTCGCCGATTATGAGCTTGGTGGAAGCGACGTTGAGGGCGAGGCGGAGCATCAGCGCGCCGAGCAGCACGGTCGGGAAGGACGAGAAGTCGAGCGGGCGCTGGATAAAGAGTGTGATCGTGAAGATCAGGATTGCGAGCGCGAAGGAGGCCGCAAGGCCCACATCGAGCAGCCAGGCCGGCATCGGCAGGATCATCATGCAGATGACCGCCATCAGGGCGAGCGCGAGCAATACCGTGGGCGGCGGAGTCGCGGCACGCCTGTATCGCGCGAACGTCATCAGCGCACGCTGCCCGTGGATGGAGCGCCGCGCGACGATCCCCGGTGGGCGCTCGACTGGCGTCTTCCGCCACGGCCCGCAAAGAGCCCGCCCGGGCCGGGCGGACGGGCTGCCCGCGGCAGGCGCCTGATGAGGGGACCCGAGGCTTTACGGACCATGAGACGACCGCTTGCCGCATCGATCAGGGCCTGCCCGGCACCCGTCTCTATGAAGCGGCCGGGCTGCGTCATGCCGACCATGAAAAGAGTCGGAGCACTCTGGCCAGACGACACAGTGGCCGGTTCTGGTTCCGCCAAGGCGCTGTCGTCACGCCTGCCAATTGCCGACGGCTTCGCGGCAAGCTGCAAGGGCGAGCGCCGCATGAGCCGCGCGACCCGGTGGCGATAGCGCGCAGCCAGCAAGGGCGTGCGCGAATGATAGAGCCCGGCCGCGATCATCCAGTCGCCAGTCTCGCGATGAAGCTCGGTGAGAAAGCGTGCTGCGTAGGCCGCATTTGTGGTGGGCTCGATCATGTCTTCGAGGCTTGTGAAGTGATCCCCGTGCCAACGGTGGTTGATCTGAAAGCAGCCGAGATCGAAGTTGCGCCTGCCGCTTGCAAGATGTTCGGCAGCAGCCGCTAGTGCCGCCGTCCGGCCTGAATGCCAGGTGCCCTTGCCGCCCGCGTTGATCGCCCACGGCCAGGGTTCCAGTCCGCCCGCCTGCCGCCGCCCCGTCTCGGCCAAGGCGATCGCGGCCATCAGGTCGGACGGGACCCCGGTCTCGGCCGCCGCTGCGCGCCCTGCGGCGACGCAGAGCGCCGCATCTGCATGCACCCAGCCCGACGGAAGAACTGCTGAGCCCAGAAACGCCGACAGAGCGAGCAATAGCAGGCGCAAGACCCGCATGACTTCCAGGTCGCGCCGCGCTCCCGCTGCTTTCGCACCAGGAGCGGTCATGCCGCCATAACGCCAGGCAGTATCACATCGTGAAAGAGCCGCAGGAGCCCGTTCGCCATGAATCCCAGCGTCGCGACGAAAACGATGACGATCGCGATGAGCTTCGGCACGAAGGTCAGCGTCAGCTCCTGGATCGAGGTCAGCGCCTGAAGAAGGCCGATCGCGAGACCGACGACGAGCGCCACGGTGAGAATCGGCGCCGACACGACGAGCGCGGTCCACGAAGCCTCGCGCATGAGCGCGATCAGCGTTGCTGTGTCCATGGCGCCAGTCGCCCCTCAGACCGGCATGCGCAGGATTTCCTGATAGGCCTCGACGACGCGGTCCCGCATGACGACGGCCGTCTCGACCGCCATTTCCGCCGCGGTCATCGCCTCGACCAGGGACTGCATGTCGCCCGTTCCGCTCACGGCCGCATTCGCCATCGTCTCTCCGCGGCGCAGCGTACCCCCGAGCGCCCTGGCAGCCTCGGCCAATGCATCGGAGAAGCTCTGACCGGCGCCGCCAGCACGCTCGGCGTTGATGGCGACCGCAGGGCCGGCCTCAGGTTTCAGGGACGTGTAGAGTGCGGCGGCGACACTTGTCTCGAAGGTCATCGGGTTCTCCCTTTCATCGGGTCGGGCGCGCCGGTTTCTTCGGCGCGGAACAAGCGCAAGACGCTAGCGGTTCAGAAGATCGAGCAGGCTGCGGCGCATGCCGCGCGCCTGGTCGTAGAGCGCGAGGTTGGCCTCGTAGGACCGGCTGGCCTCGCGCGCGTCGGCGAGTTCGAGCACCGGATCGACGTTGGAGTATGAGACCATGCCGCGGTCATCGGCGAGCGGATGCCCCGGATCGTACTCCTCCCGCATCGGGGCCTCGGCCAGCCTCACACGGCCCGGATGCACGATGGTCGCACCCGTCGCCTTGTCCATCTGCGCCTCGAAGGTCGTCAGCTTCCGCCGAAAGCCCGGGGTCTCGGTATTGGCGATGTTTTCGCTGAGGAGCCGCAGGCGCAGGCTCTGCGCGCCCATCGCGCTCGCCGCCGTCTGCATCGCTTTCTTGAGATCGAACATGGCGCCGTCCCTCAGCGCAACCGACCGACGCCGAGCTTCAGGAGATCGAGCCCCTTGGCGTAGACACTCATGGCGAGACGGTGCTGACCGGCCGACTCGGCCCCCAACATGGTCTGCTCCTCGATCACGACGTTGTTGCCGTTCGGCGCCGTCGGCGTCGCGAGCTCCCTCGGCGCCGGGAGCGGACGCGACAGGGCCGGATCATCAACTCGGCGCATATGGCCTGGCCTCGTCGCCCTTGGCAGGACGGGTGGCGCCGACGGCTCACCGCCTGCCCCCTGCCGGCGCACAAAGTCCGCGAAGGGCGGCAGATCCCGCGCCCGGTACCCGGGACTGTCCGCATGCGCGAGGTTTTCGGAGATGACACTTTGCCGTGCAGCAGCGAAGCGCGCCATTCCGGCGGCACGATCGAAGATTGCAAGATCTGTCAGCATGCCCGGCCCATTTCTTGGATCACTGGGATCTTGTTTAGGCGCGGCGCCTTAACATTGCGTATGCGAAAGCACTGTATCGAGAGCCCGTGGAGCGACGGAGGAACGATGCTGTCGGCGGGCGTGGAGGCGTGGGGCACTGTTGCGGGATGTGATGGCGCGCGACTCGTGGTCGACGGCCTGGGCGGGATCGCGCGGCTGGGCGACCGGCTGGTCATCGGCGAGGCTGGGCCGGCCGCAGAGGTCGTCGGGCTGGAGGGCAGCCGCGTCATCGCCCTTCTCGCCGCGCCGGGGGACGGCATCGCGACCGGGCTCCCCGCCTATCTCCGGCCGATCGCGCCGCCATATCCCGGGGAGGATTGGCTCGGGCGCGCGCTCGACGCGGATGGCTGCGCCCTGAGCGGCGCGCCACCCCTACCCGGCCCCCGGCCCGCGCCACTTCGGCGCGCCCCTCCCGCCGGCGCGCAGAGACGCGGGCTCGGCACAAGGATCGAGACCGGCGTCGCGGCGCTTGATGCGGCCCTGCCCCTCTGCCGCGGCCAGCGTCTTGGGGTATTCTCGGGCAGCGGGGTCGGGAAGACCATGCTGCTCCGCCACCTGGTCGCGAGCGTCGAGGCAGATGTCGTGGTGCTGGCGCTCGTTGGGGAGCGCGGGAGGGAGATGGGCGAATTCCTGCGCGAAAGCATGGCGGGGCCCTGGGCGGCCCGCCTCATTGTGATCGGTGAGACATCCGACGCCTCGCCGGCGCGAAAGCGACGGGCGGCGTGGCTTGCGCTGAGCGTGGCGGAGCATTTCCGCGATGACGGCAGGCAGGTGCTGCTCCTCATGGACAGCGTGACCCGCTTTGCCGAGGCCCACCGCGATGTAGCGCTCGCAGCGGGAGAGCTGCCCGCGGTCCGAGGCTTTCCGGCCACGACGGCCGGCATGGTGGCCGCCCTTTGCGAGCGGGCGGGGCCCGGCGCGGAGGGAGAGCCTGGCGACATTACGGCGATCTTCACGGTGCTCGTGCAGGGCTCCGACCTCGACGAACCGGTTGCCGATATGCTGCGCGGTACACTCGACGGCCATATCGTGCTGGACCGGTCGATCGCGGAGCGGGGGCGCTTTCCGGCAATCGATCTCGGCAGATCGGTCTCGCGCGCCGCGCCGGCGGCATGGTCGGCTGAGGAGGCTACGGTGGCCGCACGGCTGCGCGCGCTGCTGGCGCGCAGGGACGAGGTGCTGCCCATGGTTCGCGCCGGCCTGTACGTCCCCGGCGCAGCGCCCGACGTTGACGCGGCGCTAGCGATCTTCCCCGACCTCGACGCCTTTCTCTCGAGGATGACACCTCACCCATCCCCCGGCTGGGCCTTCGAGGTGCTCTCGATGCTGTTGGAGCGTGACAAGACCGTGTCGATCTAGGATGGAAACGCGGCGAGTGATCTCAAATCTACCACTCATTGCCAGCAACGTAACGAGCTGGAAATCCGCAAGAACCGATCGGCGGGGTCTGAGGTACAATTCGCTTTCCAGGCGGAAGTAGCACGGATCACCATGCACAGCTCCGGATCATTCAAGGTCTCGGAGCACTTGAATCGGCTGAGCAAGGACGGCGCCCAAGCAGCGCAACTTGCAAGCCGAGAAGGTAGTAATCGAGGAACGCAAACTGGCGGCCAAACTCTGGCCCGATCAGCCTAACAGAGCAGCTCAAAAGGACACGAATGCCCGCCGGAACGAGATGGACTGGAAACGATCCAGTGGATTGCCTAGCCGTTATGTGGGATTGGAGGCCCGCGGGTTTCGGGGACACCGCCCGGCTTTAAACGGAGGGTGTCCGCGTGCCGAGAACGGGGAACCGGTACCCTGCGGCTTTCGGGGCGCGGATCGTCGCGCTTCACCGCGCCGGTCGGAGCATCGCTGAGCGCGCCAAGGCGTTCGAGCCGGCTGCGGCGACGGTCCATTCCTGGGCGAAGCGGACCGAGCGTGACGCAGGCCATCGCGTCGATGTGCTGAGCCGTGCGGAGCGCGATGAACCGCGTCGACGTCGTCGGGAGAACCGGCAGCTTCGGCGGGAGCGCGATACCCTCTCGAAGGGTCGTCCCTCGAGCCGCCATCCGTCCGAGCACGATGGACGACGATCTGACCTATGCGCCGACGCGGGCGGGGTTCCTTTGCCCGGCCGTCGTTCTCGACGCCTTTTCCCGGCGGATCGTCGGCTGGGCCGTGGGCACGATACAGAGAACCCGGCTCGTCCCGGATGCGCAGAACATGGCGCTCGGGCAACGCCGGCCGGCTGGCGCGATCTGCCGTTCGGACCAAGGGTCGCCGGACATCTCAGCGGCCTTCGGGCTCCGCTGCAAGCAAGCCCCCGTCAGGCCGTCGATGGGCTCCGTCGGCGAGGCTTACGACAATGCGATGTGCGGAAGCTTCTTCGCCACCCTCGAATGCGAGCGCCTCGACAGACGCGAGGTCGCCACCGGCGCCGAGGCCTGCATGGCCGTCTTCGACGTCATCGAATGCCGGTACGGCCCTGGCCGGCGCCACTCCGCGCTCGGCTATCTCCTGACCATCGACTGCGAAATGAATGCCCTCGCTAGGCTAGAGATCTCTAGCCCTTAACCATCCACGAAACCGGGAGAGCGCCAACTCCACCTGCGTGGATGTCAAAGGTCTTGAGGGGTTCGCGCAACTGATCATGCGCGGTCCTGTGACGGCCTTCGATCGCGGTACCGAGTGCTGCCGGGCGCTGGTGTGGCGATACGCGGATCGGAAACACATCGCATCGACGGGCTGTGTCGCTTCTCAACGTGTTATGCGTCACTCGATCGGGATCTTGCCGATGATTTGCCCTTGCTGGTCGTCAACCTTCTCACATCCCCTACGTAACGGTGCAGCTGACGCGTGTCATGCCGCAGACACCGGATTTCGGCAATCTTCGTCGTTCATCATCGTGGCCCAGGTTCGACGCGCCATCTTGTGTACGAGGGTGACCGCGACGGCCACTCGGTGCCTCCTCGCCAACATGCGGGCCAGCCAGTCCCCCAGGGGCTTTCTGCGCTACCAACGCGCACGACTGTATCGACCCTACGGAACCCTGCTCATGCTACAAGGGAGATGATGTAGCGATGAGCGAGGCAGTGGCAGAAGACATCAAGCGATGGACGGCCAAGCGGAAGAGCGCGCTGGTCATTGAGATCGTTCAGGGCAAGACGACGGTGGCGGCGGCGATCCGGACCTATGATCTGGCTCCCTCGGAGATCGAAGGCTGGGTCGAGGATGCGAGGCGGGGCATGGAGAACGCCCTCAAGACCAACCCGCTCGATGTCCGCCAGCATTACGAGAAGCAGCTGAAGGACCTCCAGGACGCCTATGGCGAGGCCATGCTGGAGCTGCGTGCGCGAAAAAAGTTCCGGGCCCTCATGGAGCGGGGCGAGTCATGGAATGCGCCATTGGTTCGAGCACGATGGCGAGCGGCAATTGATCCGGACGCTCCATGAGGGCCTTCTCGCCGAGGGCGTGACCGTGTCGA
>JBCCDG010000027.1:0-39132 GCA_039030915.1 Pseudomonadota bacterium
CAGTACTACACACGTTGAGGTTCAACATGGTGCGATGCCGCTGGCCGCGAGCTCCGACGCCTCCAGGCGCGGTCTGCGGTCGCCCGCGGCCGGGTCCGAGTGGCGGGGCATGGCCTGAGGGGTGGTCCTCGACGCCCGCACCAACTTTCCGCGCTCAAAACGGTGCTGGTATCGGCACACACGCCCCTCGACAGATCCCGCCACTTTATCAATCATTGATTGCTCCGGCGTGTTCCATTGGCCGGAGCGATCAATCATTGACTTTTCCCCGGTACAATCGCAGGTTGGTCGGAACGTCGGAACGACCGACGAGATGGTGTTTTCTGTATCTCCCCCTATCGATACTGTGCTCTCTGTCTTCGCTGCTGCTGCCGGCGCGGAGCTCGTTGGGCGGTGAAGTCGGTGGGCGAGCCCATGCTGATTCTCGATCACGATCGTGCGGGGGGGTATTGGGGTGCTGTCTATGCCTTCACCGCGGTCAAAGGGCTGCAGGTGATCATCGACGGGCCGGTGGGGTGCGAGAACCTGCCGGTGACCAGCGTCCTGCATTACACCGACGCGCTGCCGCCGCATGAGCTGCCCATCGTGGTGACGGGGCTCGCCGAAGACGAGCTTTCGAAGGACGGCACCGAGGGCTCGATGAAGCGGGCCTGGGAGACGCTTCGCAAGGACGAGCCAGCGGTCGTGGTGACGGGCTCCATCGCCGAGATGATCGGCGGCGGGGTGACGCCCGAGGGCACGGGGGTCAAGCGTTTCCTGCCCCGCACCATCGACGAGGATCAGTGGCAGTCGGCGGACCGGGCGCTGGCCTGGCTCTGGACCGAGTTCGGCATGAAGGCGGGCAAGGCGCCGAAGCCGCGCAAGCGCGCCGAGGGCGACAAGCCGCGCGTCAACATCATCGGGCCGATCTACGGCACCTTCAATCTGGCCTCGGACCTTCATGAGATCCGGCGGCTGGTGGAGGGGATCGGCTGCGAGGTGAACATGGTTTTCCCGATGGGGAGCCACCTTGCGGATGTGGGGCGCCTCGTCGATGCGGATGTGAACATCTGCATGTATCGCGAGTTCGGGCGGCTTCTCTGCGAGGCGCTGGAAAAGCCCTATCTGCAGGCGCCCATCGGGCTTACGTCGACCACGAAGTTCTTGCAGAAGCTGGGTGAGCTCACGGGACTGGATCCCGCGCCCTTCATCGAGCGCGAGAAGCACACGACGATCAAGCCGCTCTGGGATCTCTGGCGCTCGGTCACGCAGGATTTCTATGCCACCGCCTCCTTCGGGGTGGTAGCGGGCGAGACCTATGCGCGGGGGATGCGGCATTTCCTCGAGGCCGATCTCGGGCTGCCCTGCAAGTTTGCCTATAGCCGGACGGCCGGGGCGAAGACGGACAATGAGACCATCCGGGCCGCGATCCACGAGGCGCCGCCCCTGATCCTGTTCGGCTCCTACAACGAGCGGATGTATGCGGCCGAGGCCGGCGGGCGATGCCAGTTCATCCCCGCGAGCTTCCCCGGGGCGATCATCCGGCGCGCCACCGGCACGCCCTTCATGGGCTATGCGGGTGCCACGTATCTCGTCCAGGAGATCTGCAACGCGCTCTTCGACGCGCTTTTCCACATCCTGCCGCTGGGGACCGATCTCGACGCCGTGGACGCGACGCCGACGAAGCTCGTGCGCCAGGTGCCCTGGGAGGGCGATGCCGAGCGCGCGCTCGAGGCACGGCTCGAGGCCGTGCCGGTCCTGACCCGCATTTCCGCCGCCAAGCGCCTGCGCGACGCGGCCGAGGCTGCCGCCCGTGCCGAAGGCGCAGGCGCCGTGGCTGTTAAGCACCTGGAGGAGGCCGCCCGGCGCGGCCTTCTGCCTGCCTGATCAACTGGGAGCCGGGGGCGCCGCGGGCGGCCCTGGAACGAGACGGCCCGCTAGAGGCCAGAGAAGGAGAGACGCGATGTTCGACCAGGCGATGACCAACGTCCCGGCGACGGCGACCGCGCAGACGGCGCTCGGCGAGCGGATCGACCCGGCTCGGCTCAAGCGGCTGAAGGACCGAGAGTACCGCACGATGTACTGGCTGATCGTGCCGGTCTGCGTCGTCGTCGCCGCCATCGCGCGCGTCGCCCGGGCGATGGGCTTCGGTGCGGACGCCTTCCATTCGAGCCATGAGATCGCGCGCGGCAGCCTCGCTTCCGAGGCGTGCCGCATGGCGCACACGGTGATCCCCTTCGCCTTCTGGCGCTGAGGGGCGTGAGATCCGCCGGGCGACCGGCGGTGTGACGGCTCCGCCTTCCGCCCCGTGGCTCCGGCCGCGGGAGGGAGGGGGAGGAGGGTCGCCGGGGGTTCTTCCCCGGAGGCGCTGGCGCGGGGTTTCGGCCCCCTGCCATCCCCGCCGCACGGGATCGGGTGCGGTAACGGCCCCCTCGCAAGAGGACAACGGGCCACCAGCCGGAGGTGAATTGATGGCTGAAGAAAAGGGCTCTCTGACGGGCCTGACAGACGAAGAGGCGAAGGACTTCCACGAAGTCTACATGAGTGGCCTCGTGCTCTTCACCGGCGTCGCCGTGGTCGCGCACATCCTCGTGTGGCTGTGGCGCCCCTGGTTCCCGGAGAGCGCGACCGATGGCTACTCGGCGCTCGAGGGGGCGACCCGGATCGCCGAAGCCGCCGTTTCAGCGCTCGTGTGAGGAGGGACTGAACCATGCAGAAGTTCTACAAGATCTGGCTGGTCTTCGATCCGCGCACCGTGCTGATCGCTCAGGCCATCTTCCTCTTCTCGCTCGCGGTGATGATCCACCTCGTCGTGCTCTCGACGGACCGTTTCGACTGGCTCGACGGACCGAAGACCGCAGCGGTGGAGATCGAGACCCCGACGATGCTCGGCTGACGAAGGCCGATGCGACAACGCCACGGGCGGTACGCTGCCCGCGGCAGACCCGAAACGAGAGCTGCCGCTGGACCCCAAGCGGCCGGCCCAACGGGACCCGAGAGGACAACCTATGGCCTTGCTCAGCTTTGAGAAAAAATACCGCGTCCGCGGCGGGACGCTCATCGGGGGAGATATGTTCGACTTCTGGTTGGGGCCCTTCTACGTGGGCTTCTTCGGAGTCCTGACGATCTTCTTCTCGGTGCTCGGCACGCTCATGATCTTCGTGGGCGCCGCCTGGCAGGGGACATTCAACCCCTGGACGATCAACATCACGCCTCCGCCCCTCGAGATGGGGCTGGCGATCGCGCCGCTGCGCGAGGGCGGTCTCTGGCAGATGATCACGGTCTGCGCCATCGGCGCCTTCGTGTCATGGGCGCTGCGCCAGGCGGAGATCAGCCGCAAGCTCGGCATGGGGCTGCACGTGCCCGTCGCCTTCAGCTTCGCGATCCTCGCCTATGTCACGCTGGTCGTGATCCGGCCGTTGCTGATGGGCGCCTGGGGGCATGGCTTCCCCTATGGCATCTTCAGCCACCTCGATTGGGTCTCGAATGTCGGGTACCAGTACCTGCATTTCCACTACAACCCGGCCCACATGCTCGCCATCACGTTCTTCTTCACGAACGCGATGTTCCTCGCGCTTCACGGAGCCCTCGTGCTCTCGGCCGTGAACCCGGAGAAGGGCACGCCCGTGAAGACGCCGGAGTACGAGGATACGTATTTCCGCGATTTCATCGGCTATTCGGTCGGCACCCTCGGCATTCACCGCGTGGGCCTCTTCCTCGCGCTCAATGCCGGCTTCTGGTCCGCCGTCTGCATCGTGATCTCGGGACCCTACTGGACCCAGGGCTGGCCGGCCTGGTGGGACTGGTGGCTCGAGCTCGGCATCTGGCCGTGAGCTGAGGAGGGATAAGAAAATGGCAATGGTCGAATACCAGAACCTCTTCACGCAGACCCAGGTGCGGGGCCACCCGGAAGCGGGCGTGCCGACGGACAAGAACACCTGGAGCCGTCAGGGCAAGGGGACCTTCTCCTGGCTCGTCGGCCTTCTCGGCAACGCGCAGATCGGGCCGATCTATATCGGCGGCCTCGGCTTCGCGGCGATCGTGACGGGCGTTCTGGCCATCAACATCATCGGCTTCAACATGCTGGCGAGCGTGGATTGGAACATCTTCGAGTTCATCCGCCTCGGCTTCTGGCTCGCGCTGGAGCCGCCGCCGCCGGAATACGGGCTCAGCTTCCCGCCGCTGAACGAAGGCGGCTGGTGGATGATCGCGTCGCTCTTCCTGCTGATCAGCGTGCTCCTCTGGTGGGTGCGCGCCTGGGAGCGGGCCAACGCGCTCGGCATGGGCAAGCATGTCTGCTACGCCTTCGCCTCGGCGATCTGGCTTTTCCTCGTCCTCGGCCTCTTCCGGCCGATCCTGATGGGAAGCTGGTCCGAGGGTGTGCCTTACGGCGTCTTTCCGCATCTCGATTGGACGGCGGCGCTCTCGATCCGGTACGGCAACCTCTTCTACAACCCGTTCCACGCGCTCTCGATCGTGTTCCTCTACGGCTCGGCGGTTCTCTTCGCCATGCACGGGGCGACGATCCTGGCTTGTACCCGCCTCGGGGGCGAGCGCGAGATCGAGCAGATCGTCGACCGGGGCACCGCCTCGGAGCGCGCGGCACTCTTCTGGCGCTGGACCATGGGCTTCAACGCGACGATGGAATCGATCCACCGCTGGATCTGGTGGTTCGCGGTGCTGACGACGCTCACGGGCGGCATCGGCATCCTGCTCACGGGCACCGTCGTCGACAACTGGTTCATCTGGGCGCAGGACCACAACTTCGCGCCGTCCTACCCGGAGACCTATCCGCCCGCGGCCATTCCCGACGGTGCCAACGATCCGTCGTGGAACCCTGCGACGCTCGAAGGCATGAACCGCCCGCTCGGCGGCACAGAGTAAGGAGGACGGCAGAATGAAACGCCAGATCCTGACAGGGGCTGCCGTCTTCGTGGGCTTCTGGACGCTCATGTTCGTCGGCTGGAACCTGACACTCAGGACCCCGCTCGTGCAGAGCCAGATCGGCTATGACGGCGTGGCGATGACGCAGGTGGACTTCGCCGACGATCTTGCGGCGAAGCAAAACGACCCGATCCACGTGGCCCCCGAGGAAGTCTATCCGCTTGCGGAAGGCGACCTCGAGGGCGAGCGGGCCGGGGACATCTATGAGAACGTCCAGGTGCTCGGCCATCTCTCGGATGCGCAGTTCAACCGGTTCATGGCCCAGATCACCGAGTGGGTCAGCCCCGAGCAGGGCTGCGCCTACTGCCACGGCGAGGACGGGAACTTCGCCCACGACGCCTACTATCAGAAGGTCGTGGCGCGCTGGATGATCCGGATGACGCAGAACATCAATGGCAACTGGGGCGACCATGTCGCGCCCGCCGGGGTGAACTGCTACACCTGCCACCGCGGGAAGAACAATCCGGACAACCGCTGGTTCACGGATGTCACCGCGCTCGATGCATCCGGCAATCTCGGCTGGCAGGGCGGGGGCAACGTGCCCGGTATCGGTCTCGCCACCCTGCCGAAGGACCCCTATACGCCCATGCTGCTCGGCGATGCGCAGATCTGGGGTGTGTCGGACTACGTCCATCCGGGCCAGGAGGGCACGAAGGGTACCAAGCACATCGAGTGGACCTATGCCCTCATGAACCACATGAGCATCGGGCTCGGCGTGAACTGCACCTACTGTCACAACAGCCGTGCCTTCGGGTCCTGGGAGCAGAGCCCGCCGACGCGGACAAAGGCGTGGTACGGCATCCGCATGGTGCGCGACGCCAACAAGAACTACGTCGCGCCGACAGTGGCGGTGAACCCGCCGGAGCAGCTGGGTCCGACGGGCGATGTCTCGAAGATCTACTGCACCACCTGCCACTACAACATCGCCAAGCCGCTCTACGGGGCTGACATGATCTCGGCCTACCCGTCGCTCCAGGCACCGGGCCCGCAGGAGTGGCCGCCGGAAGGGGCGCTCGAGCTCGATCCCAAGCCGGAGGAAGCGAGCCTCGGGACTGGCACTGCGCTGCAGTGACGCGACACATCGCCGACGCGCCCCACCAGGGCGCGCCGGCCGAGCAAGGCCTTTCGGGGGAGCATCGCGCTCCCCCCTTTTTTTGCCTCTCGCTCCCTCAAGCGAGACGGTTTGGCGTCGGCCGCCGCAGCGAGGTCGTCTCGCGGAAGACGGAGCGGCCGGCCATGGCGGCGGGCGTGTCCGACACGCTGCTGGACTTAGAGGGGATCGTAGGCCTGATGGACGCGCGGGCGCCGAAACCGAACCGCCCCAAGACCTACCGCAAGAACGGAAATTCGAGCCGAGACACTACCTGACCGCCGTGTCCCTCGTCGGGCAACGAACGGCAGGGCACCGTGATCCACATGGTGTGGGGTTTCGGCGTGGCGGGGCGCGCACCTTAGCGACGCAATCCGGGCGCTGTGATCGGCAGGTTGCCGGCGCGCCAGGCGAGGTAGAGCTCGAGGGCCAGATAGTCGGGGTCGCCGCCCGGTCGCGGCTCGGCCCGCACGCCCAGATAGCAGGCCGTCAGACGCCGATGGAGCGAGCCCATGCCCTGCCAGGTGAGCCGATAGGCGGGATAGCCCGTCGGGTGGCCCTGGCTGATCCGGTCGCCGCGCAGCATGCGACCGTAGTTCTGGTCATGGCATTGCGTGCAGGCGAGGTTCATCTGCCCCAGCCGCGTTTCATAGAGCATCCGCCCGCGCTCGAAGAACGGGGTGGCAGAGCCATCGATGCGCGGCGCCGGCGCCATGCCTGCGGAAAGGCTGGCGACATAGGCCGTCAGCGCCAGCAGGGCCTCGCTCTCATAAGGCAGCGCCTCGGCTTGCTGATATCGGCGGCGGCAGCTGTTGATCCGGCCCTCGAGGTTGAGAAGCCGGCCGCTCCCGGGCTGCACGGCCGGATAGCGCGTCGCCGCTCCGACGAGGGCGGCACCGTCGGCCCCGTGGCAGTCGGCGCAGGCAGCGTCGGCATGTCCGGCCTTTTCGTCAAAGAGCGTGCGACCGCGATCGACCCACAGCAGCGCGGGGTTGGCGAAGGCGTCGGCCTCGAGCGCCTGCGTTTCCTCGGACTGAAACGCCGTGCCCGGGCGCAGATCCTCGGGCGGGATCGGCCGTTCCTGTACAGCGGCCGCCGAGGCGAGAGCGAGGAGGATGGCAACCGCAAGGCCGCGCATCAGGCGACGGTGAGCGGCCGCGTCTCGGCGAAGACCGTGCCGTGCTGATCGGTCCAGCGGAACTCGAGCGTGCCGCTCCGCTCGGCTACGATGGGAAAGGTCAGGAACGGGTTCGCGGCGACGCCGGGGAAGAAATCGGCTCGGAACATCTCCTCACCGTCCAGAAGGCACACGAACTCCGTCAGAATGTCGCGCGGCACCACCTCGCCACGGCTGTCGCGGCGAAAGCCGCTTTCCATGCGATGCTGGATGATCGCCTTCAGCTCGATCGCTTCGCCTGCGGCGGCCTCGCGGGGAACGGCGATGCGGATGCTGGCCATGGGGCGGCTCCTCCGATTGGGCTCAGGTCAGGTCGATACAGGCGGCGAGCGTCACGATCGTCTCCGCCGTCCCGCGCCAGAGCGTGCCGTCGCTCATCTCGGCGATGGCGACCATCACCTGACTGTCGGCGAGCCGGATGCGGAGTGCGACATCCGCCTTGCCGGAGCGGGGCGAGAGATGGAACCGCGCGATGACGGGCAGCGGGTTCTCGGGGGAGAAGACGGTGATCGAGCGGACATGGTCCTCGGCCGTCATGGGGCTGTCGGGAACACTCACCCGCATCGGCACGGAATTGCCGTTCTCGGCGAGCGCCGGCATCTTCAGGGTCACGCGACCCTCTGTGATCGCCCGCTCGCCGTAGAGCGCCGCGATCTCGGCCTGCATCTTGTCGGGGGTCGCGAGGCCGTGTCGCGGCACGAGTGTGATCGCGAGCATGCTTCCGGCGCCCGTCAGCAGGCGGCGGCGGGTGGTATCGGCTGTCATTCCGAGCCTCCTCGGCTATCGGGCCTCAGACTATCGAGATAGGCGATGACGTCCTCGATTTCCTGCGCGCTCAGCACCGGGCGGCCACGATAGCGTGCCTGAACCTCGCGCAGCCTCTCGATCCGGTGATAGGCGGGCATGATCGTGTCGGGGTTGAGCCGTGTCGCATCGACGAGCCGCAGCCGCGTCACCTCTTTGTCCATCACGGCGCCGTAGCCCGAGAGATCGGGGCCGAGGTCGCCCTGGAACGGCGCATCGAGGCTGTCGACGCCATGGCAGAGAAGGCAGTGCGCCCCCTCGCGGTCGGCGAAGATCGCGGCACCCCGTGCCGGATCGCCCGGCACGTCGGTAAGCGGCTCGGGGATCGCGCCGTCCACGATACGGTAGTCCGCAACCTGTGCGGCGGCGGGCGTGGCGAGGGCGGCGGCGATCAGCATCGCTCTCATCCGAACACCTCCGCCGTGATCGCGGCGAACCAGTCGGCCCCGTATCGCGCTTCGAGGGCGCGCGCCTTGGCACCCCCGTCGATGGGGCTGACGCCGCCCGCGCCCTCGACCGGTTCGATGGCGTTTTCGCCCGGCCGGTAGGCGCCGGCGATGGAGATGCCGTGGCCGGGGGCGATCAGGCTGTAACAGGTGTTGAGCAGCACCGTCTCGACCGGCGCCTCGCCCGCCAGGAGCCGTGCGAGCTGCACCGCCAGCACCTTGCCTTGGGAATTGGCCGAGAAGGCGGATTTCGGCATGGCGTTCGCGATGGCGGCGTCGCCGAGGATGTGGATGCCGGGCTGCAGCGTCGATTCGAAGGTCAAGGGCTCGATCGGGCACCAGCCGCTCGCATCCGCCACGCCCGCGCGCCCCGCGATGGTGGCGGCACGCTGGGGCGGGATGATGTTGGCGACATCCGCCTCAACCGTCTCGAAGTCGGTCAGTATCGCGTTCGCGCCGGGGTCGACCCCGATCACGCCGCCGCCCATCGAGACCGCGACCCATTCGATCATGCCCGGGTAATGCGTGTCCCAACCCTGCTGAAAGAGCGCCTGCTTCGAGAACCGTTCCTTGGCGTCGAGGATCAGGATCTTCGCGCGTGGTTTCCGGTCCTTCAGGAAGTGCGCGATCATGCTGGCGCGCTCATAGGGTCCCGGCGGGCAGCGATAGGGGCTGGCGGGCGGTGCGATCACCACCGTGCCGCCGTCCTCCATCGCCTCGAGCTGAGCGGCCAGCAGTGCTGTCTGAGGCCCCGCCTTCCAGGCATGCGGCATGCGCTCTGCGGCTGCCCGGTCGTAGCCCTCCAGCGCCCCCCAGACAAGCTCCACGCCGGGTGCCATGACCAGCCGGTCATAGTCGAGCACGTCTCCGGTGGCGAGCATCACGCGGCGAGCGACGGGGTCCACATCCTCTGCCGCGGTGCGGGTGATGCGCACGCCCTCTGCCGTGATGGCCTCATAGCCAAAGCGCTGGTCCTCGAGCCCGCGCAGGCCGCCGAGGACGAGGTTGGAGAAGGGGCAGGACGTGTAGGTTTCGTTCGGCTCGACCAGCGTCACGTCGACGGACGGGTCCGCACGGCGCAGGAACCGGGCGACTGTCGTCCCGCCGAACCCGCCGCCGATCACCACCCCCCGCGCCGCAGCTTGGGCGCGGAGGGGCCGGGGCAGGGCGGTGGCAAGAGCAGTGGCACCGGCGCCGGCAACGACGCGGCGCCGGTCGATACGGGGCCGGTCGATACGGGGGATGTTCTCCGCCGTGGCGGCTTGCCTGCCGCCCTTCACCGTCCCGCCTCCGCGAAATGGGTGGCGAGGGCGCGAAGCTCCGCTTCCGTGTATCCCTTCGCCAGCCGGTTCATGATCGTGCCCTCGGCCGTGTCGTTGCGATAGGCGAGGAGCAACTCGGCCAACTCTCCCGCGTCGCGTCCGGCGATGGCGGGTATCGCCGCCCCGCCGCCTGCGACATGGCAGCCCGAGCAGGCCTGGGCGAGGACAGCCGTGTCCTCGCTCCACGCCCCGCCGGGCAGAGCCGCCGCGACGAGCGCGGCGGCAAGGCCAGCAGCCCGGCGGCTCATGCCGGGGTGAGATCCTGGCTCTTGAGCGGCACGGTGCGGATGCGCTTGCCGGTCGCCCGGTAGATCGCATTCAGCACCGCGGGCGCCGCCACCGCGATGGTCGGCTCGCCCACGCCGCCCCAGGGATCGTCGCCACCCGAGGGCATTACGATGGTCTCGACCTCCGGCATCTCGGCGACGGTGATCGAGCGATACGTGTCGAAATTCGAGTCGACCACGCGCCCACCCTCGATCTCGATCCCGCCGTAGAGGAGCGCCGAGAGACCGTAGACGAAGGAGCCCTCGACCTGCGCCTCGATCTGCTGGGGGTTCACCGCATGGATCGGGTCGGTCGCGGCGACGATCCGATGGATCTTGAGATCGCCCTCAGCACCGACCGACACCTCCGCACAGGCCGCCGTATAGCTGGCGAAGGACTTGGCGACGCAGAGCCCGCGATGCACGCCTTCGGGCGCCGGGGTGCCCCAGCCCGCCCGCTCGGCCACGGCCTCCAGCACCGCAAGGCTCTTGGGATGGTCCGCCATCTGACGGCGGCGGAACTCGAGCGCATCCATCCCCGCGATCTCGGCCAGCTCCTCCATGAAGCACTCTATGAAGATGGCGTTCTGGTTGATGTTCACGCCGCGCCAGAAGCCTGGCGGGATGTGCGGGTTGCGCATCGCATGGTCGATCCGCAGGTTGGGGAAGGCATAGCTGATGCCGTGCGCGCCTTCGGGCAGGAAGCCCTGGAAGGTGATCATGTCGGCGCCGTTGTCAGCGAGCCGCGCGGGCATGACGCCTGCGAGGATCGACTGGCCCGAAAGCCGGATCTTCATCGCCGTGAGGTTGCCCTCGGCGTCCATCCCGGCCGTCAGCTTCGCCTTCATCACAGGGTGGTACATGCCGTGCTGCATGTCCTCCTCCCGGCTCCACATCAGCTTGATGTGCCGCCCGGGGATCTGCTTGGCGATGCGCACCACCTGCTGGACATAGTCGTGGAACGCCCCGCGCCGGCCGAAGCCGCCGCCGAGGTGGTACTTGTAGACGTCGCAGTTCTCCTGCGGCAGCTCCGCCGCCTCGGCCGTAGCCGCCAGCGCCGCCTCGCCGTTCTGCGTGGGGCACCACACCAGGCAGCGCTCGGGCGTCCAGAGCGCCGTCGCGTTCATCGGTTCCATCGTCGCGTGGTTCTGGAAGGGGTAGCTGTAGACCGCCTCATGGGTCTGCGCCGCCGCCGCCAGCGCAGCGTCCACATCGCCGTTCTCGTTGCCGATAAAGGCCTGATCGGCGTCGAGCCCTTCGTCAACCATCGCGTCGATCGTGGCGTTGCTCTCGCCTGCATGGGGGCCGTCGTCCCATTCGATGGGCAGGGCCTGGATCGCGGTATTCGCCTGCCACCATGTCTCGGCGATCACCGCGACCGAGTGGTCGTCGACCTGTACGACGGAATGAACGCCCGGCATATCCTCGACCGCGGCCGCGTCGAAGGAGGCGAGCGTGCCGCCGAAGACCGGGCACTGCTTGATCGCCGCGTTCAGCATGCCGGGGAAGGAGATGTCCGCGCCGTAGACCTGGCTGCCGTCGAGCTTGCCGGCCGTGTCGAGGCGCTTCAGCGGCTGACCGATCACCTTCCACTCGGACGGATCCTTGAGCGTCACCTCGCTCGGCGGTACCAGACCCGCGGCATCGGCCGCGACGGCGCCATAGCTGGTGCTGCGTCCGGAGGCCTCATGGGTGATGATGCCCTTCTCGACCGAGCACTCGGCGGCCGGCACACCCCAGATGCGCGACGCGGCCTCGACCAGCATCATGCGCGCAGCGGCACCGCCCTGGCGCACATATTCGTGGCTGTCGCGGATGCCGCGGCTGCCCCCGGTGGAGAAGCTGCCCCAGACCCGGTTTCGAGCCAGGTTCTCGCCGGGCGTCGGATACTCGGTCGTAACCTTATCCCAGTCGCACTCCAGCTCCTCGGCAACGAGCTGTGCGAGCCCCGTGAGCGTACCCTGGCCCATCTCGGAGCGGGCGATGCGGATCGTCACCGTGTTGTCCGGCGCGATCACGACCCAGGCGTTCACCTCGGACGGGTCGCCCATGCCTTGCGCATTCGCGCGGTCGAAGCGGAAGCCGAGCGAGAAGCCCGCGCCGGCGGCGGCGGTGCCGACGACGAAGCCGCGGCGGTTGATCGTGACTGTCATGATCCCCTCCTCAGGCCTTGAGCTCGACGGCGCGGTGGATGCCCTTGCGCACCCGCTGCAACGTCCCGCAACGGCAGATATTGGTCATCGATGCGTCGATATCGGCATCCGTCAGGTTCGGCACGGTGTCGACCAGGTGGGCCGCCGCCATGATCATGCCCGACTGGCAGAAGCCGCATTGCGGCACGTCGAGCTCCGCCCAGGCCTGCTGCACCGGATGGTCGGCGTTCTCCGAGAGCCCCTCGATGGTGGTGATCGCGTCCTCCTCGGTGAGCGCGTCCACCGGCAGCACGCAAGACCGCTGGGCCTGCCCGCCGATATGCACCGTGCAGGCGCCGCACTGGGCGATGCCGCAGCCGTATTTCGTGCCCGTGAGCCCCATCTGCTCGCGCAGCACCCACAGCAATGGGGTCGAGCCGTCGACATCCACGTCCACGATCTTTCCGTTCACGTTCAGTCGCGCCATCGCGCTGTCCTCCTGTTGAGCTCTATGGTTGCAGCATCGCCCGCACCCCGGGCGACGCCGGTTCGGCCCGATCAGCCGTCAGAGAAGCGGGACCTAAGAAAGCGACCCAAATCGTCGATATCCTGCTCGGTCGCGTCGCGAAGCCCGACCGTCATGCTCGTACCCCGCACGGCTCCACGCGGATTGGCGACATCGTTCCCGATCGCCTCGCGATCCCAGACGATCCCGCTTTCGACGAGGGCGCGCGAATGACGAAAGCCGGTCACGCTGCCCGCGGTGCGACCGAGAACACTATGCAGGTGGGGACCCGCGCGGTTTTCGCCCGGATCGGCGCTGTGACAGCTGGAACACTGACCGAAGAGCCGTTCGCCGCGCTCAGCGCTGGCGTCGAGCGCCGCCAGAATCGTGATCGGTGCGAGGAGCGTTCCCAGAAACGCAGGGTTCGACATGCAAGTCTCCTAATCCGGTTTGTAGGATTTTGGGACGATGCTGCGGCTTTCCCAATCACGTTATCCAATGCATCGAAACAAGATCTCTGTCGGCGGTGGGCGGCGGCGGTCCGTGTGCCGGCGCGTCACCAGCGCTGTGTGACCCTCCTGACCGGCTGTCTTTCACCATCGCGGGCAGATTTGTACCTTCGCCGTCAGAGTTTCGGACGAGTTGCCGGAGGCTGTTCGGCGTACTTCCGGTGAGCCGCTTGAAGGCCTTGTTGAGATGGCTTTGGCTCGAGAAACCGGAGTCGAGGGCGATCGCGCTGATCGACAAGGCCGATCCCGCCAACAGGGCCTCGGCATGCCTGATCCGGCGCTCCTGCACGCAGCGGTAAGGCGCCACGCCGAGGCTCGTCCGAAAGGCACGCGCGAAGCCGTCGGCCGGCATGCCCGACACCGCCGCGCGCTCTCCTGAAAGAGCTCGGCCTCCGCGCCCCGACAGCGCGCGCATGCCATGTCCGACCACCTGGTCTGGCTCTCCGTCAAGCAGTTCGCCCGCCTGCAGCCGCTGCTACCGACGAAGCTCCGCGTGTCGATGAATGCGGCGTGATTTCCAGCATCATCCGCGTCGTCGGCAACGGCCTCATGCGCCGCCATGCGCTGGGCTCGCCCATGCGAGCAACCATGGGCTCTCCGGGCTACTCGAACAGGCGCGCTCGGCAAGTTCGGTTGGAAGCGTGACGAACACGTGGAAGCATTCGATGGGTAACAGGTCGTCAGGCACGGCCATGCCCGGTGAGCGCATGAGGAAGGCGACGAGATCCTTCACCGCCCGGATGCGGGCCTTCACGCCCGAGCCACAGATGCGCCTTTCTTCGATCAGCCGCTCGCGCGGCGGCGCTGCGCTCTTCCTCCGTCACGCGAACCGCATGCCTTACGATCGAGAGCGGCTTCGTCCTCGCCCGCATCGAGGACGTGGATTGTTCGTTCGTTCGTGCTGTGGGCAGGGGCCGTTAGCGTTTGCGGGTGACGAGGAAGAAGAGCGAGACGATCAGGATGGAGATGGCGAGGAGGACGGTGCTGATCGCATTGATCTCGGGCGTTACGACGCGGCGCAGTTGGCCGAGCATGTAGGTGGGCAGCGTATCCTGGCCGGCGGATTTCACGAATTCCGTGATCACCACTGTGTCGAGGCTGATGACGAAGGCGAGCATGGCGCCCGCCACGATCCCGGGCGCCATGAGGGGCAGGGTGATGTGGCGGAAGGTTTCCCAGGGCGTGGCGTAGAGGTCGGCGGCCGCCGTCTCGAGCGCGTTGTCCATGCCCTCGAGCCGCGCGCGGATGGGCAGATAGGCGAAGGGGATGCAGAAGGCGGTGTGTGCGGCGATGAGGTAGAAGAGGCCGTGATAGCCCGTCGCCTCTTTCACGGCCGCGAAGACGATCAGCAGCGCCACGCCGGTGACGATCTCGGGCACCATGAGCGGCTGGTTGATGAGGGCATAGACCGCTGTGCGCCCCCGGTAGCGCGGCGTGCGCGTGGTGCCGAGGGCGGCCAGGGTCGCCAGCGCCGTGCCGAGAAGCGCGGCCCAGAAGGCGACGACGAGAGAGCGGATGGCGGCCTCCTGCACCTTCTCGTTCTCCCACGCCGCCACGTACCAGCGGAAGCTGAAGCCCTCCCAGAGCGCGAGGTTGGAGCCTGCATTGAACGAGTAGAGCACCAGCGTGACGATGGGCGCGTAGAGGAGGACGAAGCAGATGATCGCGACGGTCGCGAAGCCCCGCTGCCGCTTGGGCGAGAAATCAGCCATCCTTCGATCCCTTCTGCGCGGCGCGGACGTAGAAGATGAGCGCGACCATCACGATGCCGAGGAGCGTGATCGAAAGGGCGGCGCCGAGGGGCCAGTTGCGGCCCTGGCCGAACTGAAGCTCGATGAGATTGCCAAGCATCATGTTCTTGCCCCCGCCCAGGACGCGCGGGGTCACATAGGCGCCGAGGCTGGGGATGAAGACCAGGATCGAGCCCGCCACGATCCCGGGGCTGACCAACGGCAGGATCACGCGGCTCAGGACCTGGAGGCGGCCGGCATAGAGGTCGTAAGCGGCCTCGACCAGCCGGAAGTCCAGCTTCTCGATGGACGCATAGAGCGGCAGGACCATGAGCGGGAAGTAGACATAGGTCATGCCGAGGGTCAGCGCGAAATCGGTGTAGAGCATCTGCACGGGCTCATCGACGATGCCGATGGCCATGAGCCCGGAATTCACGACGCCCTGCGCCCGGATCCATTCGAGGATGGCGAAGGTGCGGATCAGCAGATTCGTCCAGAACGGGATGGTGATGAGGAAGAGCCAGAGATTGCGGTTCTCCGGCGAGCGCGTCGCGATGAAGTAGGCGGTGGGAAAGCCCAGGGCGAGACAGGTGAGCGTTGTCAGCACCGAGAGGCGGACCGAGCGCCAGAAGATCGTGAGATGCGCGTCCTGGATCTGCAGCGTGTCGTCGAAGATGTCCCGCGTCATGAGCACGCTGAACCAGCCATCGGTAGAGAACGCCCATTCCACGCCGCCATAGGCCCCCGCCTCGAGGAAAGAGTAGAGGGCGACGACGATGAGAGGACCCGCGGCGAAAAGCGTTAGCCAGACGAGCGCGGGCAGGTTGAGGAGCCAGCGCCGGCGCATCGCCTCGCGCTCGGGGTCGCGCGCGTCCACGCTGCGAGCTGCCGGACGGTCGAGATCGGTCGTCGCCATCTCAGTCCTTCAGGATCTGCACGGCGCCGGGGGCGAGGCGGAGGCCGACGCGCGCGCCCGTCTCCGCCGGGCGCTCATCGGGCTCGGCGTTCTGTACGCGGGCGGTAAACGCCGAGCCGTCGCCGAGCCGGCAATGGCAGAGCGTGTCGGTGCCGAAGAAGGTCAGGCTCTCGAGCGTCGCGTCGAGATCACCCTCGCCCGCGGGCACGAGGCGCGCATGCTCGGGCCGGACGGCCGCGGTGACGCGGCCTTTGGCGCTCACGCCCTCGGGCACGCTTGCGGGCACCATGCCGCCCGACGCGAGGCGGACCTGCGCGGCACTGCCCTCCGCCGAGAGCACGTCCGCCTCGATAAAGTTGGTGTCCCCGATGAAGTCTGCGACGAAACGCTCCCGCGGATGGTGGTAGATGTCGCGGGGCCTCCCGACCTGCAGGATGCGCCCCTCGCTCATGACCGCGAGACGGTCGGACATCGTCAGCGCCTCCTCCTGGTCGTGCGTCACGAAGACGAAGGTGATGCCGGTCTCGTTCTGGAGGCGCTTCAGCTCCGTCTGCATCTCTTTCCTGAGCTTGTAGTCGAGCGCCGACAGCGGCTCATCCAGGAGCAGCACCTTAGGATGGGGCGCCAGGGCACGCGCAAGGGCGACGCGCTGCTGCTGCCCGCCGGAAATTTGGTCCGTCCGCCGGTCCGCCAGATGCTCCATGCGCACGAGCGCCAGCATCTCGCGCACGGTCGTCTCAACCTCGGCCTTCGGCTTCTTCAGCATCTCGAGCCCAAAGCCGATGTTCCTGGCGACGGTCATGTGGGGAAAGAGCGCGTAGGACTGAAAGACCGTGTTCACCGGCCGGTGGTTTGGGGCGAGATGCGCGATCTCCTCGCCCCCGAGCAGGATCTCGCCCCCGGTCGGCTGCTCGAACCCGGCGATGAGGCGGAGGAGCGTGGTCTTGCCGCAGCCCGAGGGGCCGAGGAGCGTGAAGAACTCGTTCGCCCGAATTTCGAGCGAGACCGCATCGAGCGCGCGGAAGGCACTCGGGCCGCTGCCGAACACCTTGGAAACCGCGCGGATCTGGATCCCGCCGCGTGCGTCGTCCGGGCCGTCGGCCTGATCGCGGGGGGCGGTGACTGGTACGCTGTCCTGCATCCACGAAGTCTAGGCGGGCGGCGGGGGGCAGGGGCAAGCGATTTCTTGCGCTGCAGCACCGTGCCGGCGCCGAGCGTCGGGCCGGATCGCAGGGTCTGTCGCCGCCGCCAGCGCCCGCGGACGGTTACGCCTGACGCCACTCAGTCGAGGATTCCCGTACCCTCGGCCCCCAAGCCGTGGGCAGGAGGCGCCCCTCAGATGTGGTCTTCGTAGTCGATGCAGATGCGGTCCGCGAGCATGACCAGCCAGTGCACCAGCTCGCGTTGTTCGCTGTCGAGCAGCGTGGGCGGCCGCTCTTCGACCATCAGCCGCTCACGCAGCGCCAACCAATTCTCGCAAAGATCGCTCAGATCGCGTGGCATCTCAGTTCCGCCTCGTGCTGGCATACTCAGCACCTGAATTCCCTCTAACCATGACTAGAGACCGTAAGCGCGAGGCGCGGGCGCTGGCGTTTATAGCGCGTGAAATGGCCGTTAACGTGATTCTCGCGCTTTCCCATTCGCCCAGAAATCGTCATATTAACGTTTGGTAACTGTGCCGCTGGGGTGTTGCATGTCCGATGAAGCGCAACTCGAAGTGATCCTCTACGGCCCCTTCCAAGCGCGTTGGAAGGGCGGCTCCGAGGTCGAGATCAAGAGCGCCAAGCTGCGCGCCCTGATCGCGCTGCTCGCGCTCGGCGGCGATGCGCGCCGGAGCCGGGCTTACCTGCAGGACATGCTGTGGGGCCGCTCCGGCCCCGAGCACGGGCGCGCCAGCCTGCGCCAGGCGCTGAGCGCGCTGCGCACTGCCTTCGGCGACCGCTTTGGCGATGTCTTCGATGTGACGAAGGACGGTGCGCGCTTGCAGCCCGGCGCGGTGATTGCCTGCGGCGCACCCCGTGATGGCGCCTTCCTCGAAGGGATCGACATCAAGGAGGACGCGTTCGAGGACTGGCTGCGCACGCAGCGCAGCGCCGCGGAGAGCGCGCCGGGCGACCGTCCGCCAGGGCGTGTTCAGCCCATCGTCGTCGTCACCCCGTTCCTGGTGCTTGGCGGCGGGGAGCAGGCCGACGCGGTGCTCGGCGATCTCATCGCGCAGGAGGTGACGCGCGCGCTCTCGCGCATGCAGCTTCTCTCGGTCATCTCGCATCTCTCGAGCCGCACGATCGATCCGTCGATCATCACGCTGCCCACGCTGCGGGATACCCTCGATTGCGACTACGTCACCTGCGGAACACTCCGGCGAGTGGGCGGCAAGGTCTTCATCGACGTCGATTTCGTCGACGGCCATACGGGGCGCGTCTTCTGGACCCGCAGCTTCAGCGAGGCCGAGGGCGTGCTGCTCACGGGTGGGAGCGACACCATCCGCGACGTGGCCATGCATGTGGCGCAGACGATCCTCGCTGCCTCGGTCACGGTCGCCGGCTCCCGCCCCGTTGCGGATGTGGAGAGCCACGCCCTCATGATGTCGGCCATCGGGCTCATGCATCAGATGAAGCTTGCCGGCTTCGCCCGTGCGCGCAGCCATCTCGAGGAGGTCGTAGCGCGCGAGCCCGGCCATTCGGTCCCGCTCGCCTGGCTCGGCGAGTGGTACGTGCTGAGCATTGCGCAGGGTTGGAGCGTGGATAAGGAGCAGGACACCGCAAAGGCCGAGAACTGCCTTGCCCGCGCCCTTGATCTCGACCCCTTCGATCCACTGGCGCTGACCATCGACGGGAACGTGCAGACCATGCTGCGCAACCGGCTCGACCTGGCGGAGGACCGGTTCGCGGAGGCGCTCGCGCTCGATCCGAACAACGCGCTGGCTTGGCTATCACGCGGTGCGATGGCGGCTTTCCGGGGCGACGGCAGGATGGCGGTGGACTGCGCGGGGCATGCGCGACGTCTCTCGCCGCTCGACCCGCGGCGTGACTTCTTCGACTCGTTGACCGCGACGGCGCATCTTGCGGACGGGGACTACGAGACCGCGCTCAAGCTGGCGGACAGCTCGCTCGAGGCGAACCCGCGGCATCTCTCGACCATGCGCGTACGCACCATCGCGCTCGAGCTCATGGGGCGGCATGCGGCGGCGGTGGAGGCGGCTGAGTCGCTTCGCCGTCACGACCGGGAGTTCACCGTCTCCCGCTACCTCGCCGCACATCCGGCCGCCGGCTATCGCACGGGGCAGGATTGGGCCGGGGCGCTGCGCCGGGCGGGCGTGCCGGAGAACTGATTCATCCCGACGGCCAGGATCGGTCACCTGGCGCCATTATTTGCGAAATCACACCGCTTGAGGGGAAGTTGAGATGTCCATTGCCACGCTGAGCGCGCTTGCGCACGGGGCCCATGGAGCACATGGCGCCCACGGAGCGCATGGGGCCCATGGTGCGCACGGAGCCCACGGGGCGCATGGTGCCCATGGCGCTCACGGGGCGCATGGGGCCCATGGCGCGGGGGTTGCTGCCGGCAGCACCTTCGACGGCGTATTGACCGCGGGACTGACCATCGCGCGCGACGGGCTGATCGGTGCCTGGCGGCCGCCTGAGGCCATGACGGCCTTCCCGGCCGGAGAGGCGGACAACCTCGCGCGCTGGGGCCGGCCGATCCGCGCCATGGTCATCGCGGGCGAGCTCGCTTCGCGCTTCGGCTATCACGTGATGCCCGACGCCGATGCGCCCGGCGGCAGCGTCATCGCGGTCAGCCACCTGGCGCTCGGCGAGGCGGGCCAGAACGGTCTGCCGCAGGTCGCCTACGCGCCCTTCCTGCGCTTCACGCGGCCGAGCGATCCGGATTTCCTCGCGCAGCTCGATCTCATCCACAACTACGCCGATCTCCGGGTCGATCGCGGGGCGGAGATCCTGACCCAGGCGGATCAGACGCTTGCCTATTTCGCTAGCGTCGCCGCCCTGGATGGGGACCGGACCAAGCACACGATTGAGCTGATCGGCGCCGCGCACACGCTGGCGGCCACCGTGTCACAGCAGGTGAAGCATGCGCTGGCCTGCATCCGGCCCGACCGGATCGCGCCGCAGATCCAGCCGATGATCCCGACGCCGCGTCATGGCGCGCTGCCGAGCGGGCACGCGACCGAGAGCTTCGCGGTCGCGCGCGTGCTCCAGCAGCTCCTGGCCCCCGTCGCGCCGGGCGAGGCGGGCCAGCTCGGCCGGCTCCTGATGGGACAGGCGCACAGGATTGCCACGAACCGGACAGTCGCGGGCGTGCATTATCCGGTCGACAGCCTCTGTGGCGCGGCCCTTGGCCTCGCGCTCGGCGACTATCTCGTGGCGCGCGCGGGCCGGACCGGACAGGTGCAGGGCCTGGTCTTTGACGGGCGCGGCATCGGCAACCGGGATTTCTTTGTGGAGGACGTCATCGCGGGCGACGCGCGGGGCGACGATCCCGGCGGCCAGGCCCGCGTTGGCGCCGATGGCCACATGGTCGATCTCGGGCCGGGCGACGTCTCCGCCCCGCTCGCCTGGCTCTGGCACCAGGCAGAGCAGGAATGGGACGGGCTCGGAGACGCGGGGGAGTGAGCACGCTTCCCGGCTATGCCTGGCACGCCCGGCCCGAGCATCATGTGCCCGGTCTCGACCCAGTGGGCGCCTGGCTTCTGAGCGACGGTTTCGCCTTCGAGGCCGCGGCCATCGACCGCGATCGCGACGGCGACCGCGATTTTCGCTATCTCGCCGCGATCCGCGCCGATGTCGATCCCATCGAGGCGGTGCGCAACGGCGACTATGTCACCCTCGTCGCAGGTTCGTCGGGCGAGAGCCTTTCCGCGCTTCGGACGCTGGTCGGCAAAGGGCCGCGACGGCGGTACTTCGTGCTGCCGCTGCGCGAGCGCTGCTTTCTGGACGAGGACCACCTCCTCGCCCCCGTGGCGGAGCCTCGATGGACACGGCCAGGCGGCATCGATGCGGAGCGCGTCGTCATCACGGGTGTCATCGACCACGGCATCAACATCGCGCATGAACGCTTCCGCAACGCCGACTACGGCCCGCGGATCGACTTTGCCTGGAACATGGGCGGGGTGGCGTCGGCAGCGGGAGGAGCGCCCGCCGTGCCCTTCGGCCGGGAATGGACCGGACCGGAAATCGCCGAGGCGCTGGATGCGGCCGGGGGGGACGAGGCGCGCGCGCTTCGGCTCCTCGATCTCGTCGACTTCCGTCGCGCCGGGCGCGATCCGCTCTCGAACCGGGTGAGCCATGGCACGCATGTCCTCGATCTCGCTGCGGGTGCGGCGCCTGACGACGCGGATGCAATCTCCAACCGCATCATCGCGGTCGACTTGCCGGAACGGGTGATCGGGGACACCTCGGGCGGGCTCATCGGCCTCTCCTTCGTGCAGGCGCTCGACTACATCCTGCGCCGCGCGCGGACCGTTGCGGCGGGTCTCGGCCGCGCCGTTCCCGTGGTGCTCAATTTCAGCCTCAGCCGCGCGGGCGGGCCGGAGGGCGGCGGGCACATCGTCGCCCGGGCGATCGAGGATCTGATCGCCGCGCACAAGGCCGCCATCGCCACGATGGGGCTGCCCGTCTCGGCACCCGAGGAGGACGGCAGCGCGAGGGTTGAGATCGTGCTGCCGAGCGGCAATCGGCGCCAGGCGCGCGGCCATGCCAGCACCGATCGCCTCGAAGCCGGGGCGGCGTCGCTTGCGGTGCCGTGGCGCTTGCAGCCCGGGGACAAGACCGCGAGCTATCTCGAGTTCTGGCTGCCGGCGGACGCGACCGAGGTGCGTCTGCGTGTCTCCGCGCCCGGCGCGGAGGGGGAGACCGTGAGGCTCACGCTCGATGCGCCGCAGTCGCTGGAGCCGGAGGCGGCGGGTGTCGTGGGCACGCCGCGCGGGCGAGGGGGCGCCATCGCGCGCGCCAGTCTCGACGATCGGGAGGCCGGGGCGCTCCGCGTCTTCCTTGCGCTTGCGCCGACCGATGCGGGACTGAGCGGCCGGCGGCCGGCGCCTGCGGGGCTCTGGCAGGTGCGTCTCGAGGCGACCCTGCCATCGGGCGGGCCCATCGATGCGCATGTACTTCGGGACGACACGGCCCTCGGCTTCGCGCCGCGAGGGCGCCAGTCCTATTTCGACGCTGCGGATTATGAGCGCTATGGCGCCGATGGCGGGGTGCGGGATCGCGATCCCGAGGTGCCGGGGCCCGTCCGCCGGGACGGGGCGTTCAACGGGCTTGCGACCGGCGCCAGCCCCGTCGTCATCTCCGGCTATCGGCGGCGCGAGGCGACGGACCGGCCCGGACGACCCGGCGACTGGCCAGCCTATTACAGCGGCGCGCCTGCGCGGGGGGCCACACGCGCTCTGACCGCAGCGGCGCCGTGCGACAGGTCGCGGACGCTCTCGGGCATCCTCGCCGCAGGGACGATGAGCGGGAGCTGCATCGCCATGAACGGCACCAGCGTGGCTGCGCCCCAATTCGCGCGGGCCATCGCAGTCGCCCTTGCGGCCGGCCAGGTGCCGGGCGGGGCAGGGGCCGACCGCTGGGATCGGCTCCTCACCGCCACCGACGCGACCGACCGGGATCGTCTCGGCCGCGGTCTCCTGCCCGGGCTGGGAGCGACAGACCAACCGGCCGTGCGCTGAAGGGCCACTCCTCCGCACCCTGATTTCGGCGCGCCTGCGGTCGCGGGACCGAGGACGGCCCTTGGGGCCGAATGCCCGGTAAACGCTCGCATGACGCGGCTCTGACAAACCGCCCGGAAGCGGCGGCGTCGCTCGGCTACGGTTCTGCTTGTGCGGGTTCTCCAACCCCACGGTCTTCGCCGAGCAGGCTGGATCCCGCCGCGATCATTCTCCGAAGAAAATGCGGCTGAGGGCCACGGGCAAGCCGTCGGAGCGACGGCGCGCCACGGTCAGGATCTCGGCGCGACCGTTCACCGCCGCGCCCGCGCCGCTTGAGATGTCGAGCCAGTCGCCGTCCATGATATCGCCGAGCAGATGGAGCTCGCGACTGGTCGCCCGCGCCCCCTCAGCGCTCGCCACCCGCTTGGCCTCCGCCGCGGCGAGGCCGGGTGCGAGGCGTGCGAGGCAGGGCAGGCCGGTCGCATCGCGAAAGAGCCCGCCAGTTACCGGCAGCGAGAGGGAGACGGATGGCTCGAGCGCGTCCGCCGCCCTCGCCGCCTCCCGCCCCCGGGCCCGGAGCACCCGGCTCCGCCGCGCCGTGCTGCCGTCACGCTCCGGCGCGAAGTGGGGCGGCATCTCCGCCTGCGCAATCGCGCCGCCGAGCTCGTCCCGCGGGAGGACGAATTGGGTGACGACGTCGATACCGAGCGCGCCGCCGCCCTCACCCAGAAGGGTGTGCTCGCTCCGCCAGCCCGTCTCGGCACGTGGCTCGAGCGTGAGGGCGAGGGTCACTTCCTCGTCGGCCGTGAAGGCCTCGGCGAAGCCGGCCACGCGTGCCGAGACCGCGGGCGTTATGACGCCATGGCCCGCGGCGTCGTGCAGATCGCCCGGCCGGCTGCGCAGACCATCGGCCAGCGACCAGCGATGGCGATGGGCGCATTCGTCCAGCAGCCAACCGAAGGCGAGCCCCCCGGTGCCGAGATGCGGCTGGCCGAGGCGAAGCTGGCGCGGCAGGAGCGCGTCCTGTGCGTCGGAGCTGCGGGCGAAGGGCATCGCGTCGCGAGATACGGGTGGTCGCGGGTCGTGGAGCATGAATGAGGTCCCCTCTCGGAACGGGGATGAGCAGTCCCCGCCATATGTCAGCTGCGTTAGGCTAGGCCGGGGCCGTCAATCCCGAACGCTCGATACGTGAATCTGCCGTGAATTCGGCTCAGCGGACCGCGTCGTTTGACGCTTGGCACCATCGCGAGTGTCGTTCGCGGGGACGGGAGGCGTCGCGGGACGGGCCTGCGAACCAGTGCGGGAGCGGTCTGGAAAGTCGGTGTCGACGGAAGGGTGCGCTGCGGCCGGCGCCGGCGGAAGGTGCTGACCCAGAGCTCAGGCCGACCAGTGGAGGGGATTCGGCGCCAGTTCGGCAGCGGGGCTAGCGATCCGGTCCACCGCGCGTTTCCGTTGACGATACGCCGATGAAGGGTCCGGTCGTCGGCAAATCACGGGCGGTCGAGAGCGGCTCCCCGTCATTCGCGACGAGGATCGGTCGGGCCCGCTGCGGCTTTCATGCAGATTGGCGGGTTTGGATGAGGAGGCGGCCCGCCCCTGTGATGCGGGTCTCGATGCCGGCGAGGCGAGCCATATGCCAGGCGAGCACGAGATTGCTGGAAAGGACGGGAAGGCCGGTCGCATCCTCGAGCGGCGCGATGGCGTCGAGGGTTCTGAGGTTGGTGCAGGAAAGGAAGAGCCCCTCTGCACCGCCTTCGGCCATCAGCGCGCGGCCCGCGGCGATGAGCGAGGGCGTGTCGATACGTGCTACCCTTGCCTCCTCCGCCTCCTCGAAGCTGCCGAAGACCGGGGTCTCGATGCCACGTTCCGAGAGCGCGCAGCGCAGCCTGGCCGAGACCGGCTCGATATAGGGCGAGAGGAAGGCGAGGCGCCGGATGCCGAGGGCGGCCGCGGCGGCGGCAAGCGCGTTCAGCGGTTCCGTGACGGCGCCTGTCTCGACCCCGCGAGCGATGGCGGCAGCGACCCGCCTGCTCCCGATTTCGGCCGAGGCGGAGGTGCAGCCATAGCCGACGGCGTCGAAGCGAAGGCCGCGGGGCAGGAGGCCGGCGGCCGCGGGCAGGCGCGCCTCCATCGCCGCCAGTGTTTCCGGCGTCACGGTGGGATCGCTCTCCACGCGCGTCACATGCAGCCGGATGTCGGGCGGGAGAAGGCGGCGGAAATCGCTTTCGACGGTCTCGTCCGCCTGCAGAGCCACGAGGCCGAGGATCGGACCCTTCGGCTCTTCGAGCGTATACGGGAAGGTGCCCATCAGACCGCCGCCCCCCGGTACGCGCAGGGCGAGAGAACTGGCAGGGCGCCCGTGCTCCGCTGTGTCAGGAAGACGGGCCCGTCGTCGCGGATCACGATGCACTCCTCATGGACCATGAGATGGCCGGGTGCCGTCTCGAGATAGGGTTCGAGCGTCAGCACCATACCCGCCTCGAGCACCGTGTCGTCCCAGGGCGCGAGGGAGGGCCATTCCGTCAGCTGCATGCCGAGCCCGTGGCCGAGCCGTCCCGCGCCCTCGGGCCCGTCGAGGCCGAGAACCTGGGCCATGGCGCGGAAGAGCCCGGCCGCCGTCTCACCCGGACGGGCGGCCGCGGCGCCGGCCCCGACCGCCTCCAGCAGCCGGCGATGCGCGGCGTCGAGCGCGGGACCCGCGTGGGCGATGGCATGGTTACGGTCGAAGTCACAGAAATAGCCGTCATGAACGAGCCCGGTATCGAGCATGAGCACATCGCCGGCGGCAAGCGGGCGCGCATCGGCGGGGGAGATCACGTCCGCGTAGCCCGACGGCCCCGCGCCACCCGCGAGATAGGGGATCCAGTCCGCCCCCTCCGCAAAGGCCAGCGCCTGGAAGCCGCGAAAGACGGCGTCGAGCCCGACGCCCGGCGCCGCCACTTCGCCGAGACGGGCGAAGGCGCGGCCCGCGATGGCGCAGGCGGTCGCGATCTTCGCGATCTCCGCCGGCGACTTCACCATGCGCAGCCGCCGCATCACCCCGCCGTCGCCGGTGAGCCACCGGCTGCCCGGCGCCTCGGCCAGCGACGCCCGAAGGCGTTCGAGCGCGTCGAGCGGCAGGCGCAGATGGGTCTCGTGCCCCGACGGCAGGCCGATCCGCGCGCCCGCGGCCGTCTTCTCCAGGAGTGTCGAGGCCAAGAGCGTGATGCCGTCGTCGGGGGGGAAGGGGGCGTCCCAGCTCCGGATCTCGCCTGCGAAATGCCGCGCCATGAGCGGTGCGCCGATGGCGGGGATCACCGCGACGGGCTGGCCGGCGGCGGGCACGATCACGAACCAGGGGCGGGTCGGGCTTTCCCAGAAGCGCGTGAGAAAGCCGGTGAACCAGCGGATCTCGGGCTCGGTGGTCAGGAGCAGCGCCTCCAGACCCGCCTCCACCATCATCGCCTGCGCACGGAAAAGGCGCGCTGCGTACTCTGCCGGCGCGAAGCCGCGCGGGGGCGCATCCCGATCCTGCTGAAGTGCGGCGTCCATGCCCGCGATGCGACCGTCGGTAGTGGCGGGGGTCAAGCGAAAAGCGCAGGCCGACGGATCGAGCGGTTTGACCGGACGCCGCGAAGGCGTAGCTTTGCGTAACAATCTTGCGGAGGGGCGCGCGATGTTGGCGATATCGGAAAGCACCGAAGCCGTCGGCCGGATGGTCGAGCGGCGGGGAGCGCTCGAACCGGCGCTGGCGGGCATGCTCGCCGCCGCGCTCGACCATCCTGCAGCGCCGATGCCGTCCGTCGATGACGGGGCACCGATGCCGCCGCTCTGGCACTGGGCCGCGTTTCCCGAGTTCGTGCCGATGGACGAGATCGGGCACGACGGTCATCCGAAGCTCGGCCGCTTCCTGCCCGCCCTTCCGCTCGAGCGGCGCATGTGGGCAGGCGGGCGCCTCTGCTTCGAAGGTGTGCTCCGGATCGGAGAGCCGTTACACCGACGCTCCGAAATCCTCGCCGTCGATGTGAAGGAAGGGGCGGGCGGGGCCATGGTTTTCGTGCGTGTCGGCCACCGAATCGAGGGGGCGGCCGGGGCGATCGAGGAGGAGCAGGACATCGTCTACCTGCCGATGCCCGACCGTTTCCGCCCGCCGAAACCGACGCCCGCGCCGAAGGGCACGGCCTTCGGCGAGACGGTGGCGATGGACACGGTCCGGCTCTTCCGCTTCTCCGCCGCCACCTACAACGCCCATCGCATCCATTACGACCTGCCTTATGCCACGGAGGTCGAACGATACCCCGCGCTGGTCGTCCACGGTCCGATGCAGGCGGCGCTGCTGATCGAGGCGGCCTGCCGGCACACGGGTCGCCTGCCTCGGCGGTTCATCTTTCGCGGTGTGCATCCGATGTTTCACGACCATGCGTTGCGGCTCGTTGGCGAAACGGCGGCCGAGGGCGACGAGGCGAAGCTCTGCACTGCGGCGCCCCTGGCGGCCGGCGGTCATTGCGGCCTTGTCGCCAGCATCGGCTGGGCCTGAGGCATGGGCATTCTCAAGGACATGCGGGTCGTCGAAGGGTCGGCCTTCGTCGCCGTCCCGCTCGCGGGCATGACGCTGGCGCAGATGGGGGCCGATGTGATCCGCTTCGACCGGCTGCAGGGCGGGCTCGACGCGACACGCTGGCCGGTCACGAAGGAGGGCCACAGCCTCTTCTGGGCGGGGCTCAACAAGGGCAAACGCTCAATCGCGATCGACATGAAGTCCGAGCGGGGGCGGGAGATCGTGAGCGAGATCATTACCGCACCGGGTGAGGATGCGGGGCTCTTCATCACCAATTTGCGGGTGCGGGGCTGGATGGATCACGCGACGCTGGCAAGGCGCCGCCCCGATCTCGTCAGCGTGACGCTGCTAGGGGACCGGCACGGCCGACCCGCGGTCGACTACACGGTGAACCCCGCGGTCGGCTTCCCGATGGCGACGGGTCCGGAGGGCTCGGTCGAGCCGGTCGCGCATGTCCTGCCGGCCTGGGACTGCATCGCGGGCAACATGGTGGTCTCGGGCTTGCTCGCGGCGGAGCGGCGGCGGCTGCGCACCGGGCAGGGGGGCGGTGTGGAGCTGGCGCTCAAGGACGTTGCGGCGGCGATGCTCGGCAATCTCGGGATCCTCGGGGAGGTGGCGATCAACGGCATCGACCGGCCGAAGGCGGGCAACGCGCTCTATGGCGCCTACGGGCAGGACTTCGTCTGTGCCGACGGTCGGCGGCTGATGGTCGTCGCGCTGACCGACAGGCAATGGCGCGGGCTCTGCAAAATGACGGAGACGTCCGAGGCGATGAAGGCGCTGGCCGCTCGCGTCGGCGCGGACCTAGACCTCGAAGGCGCGCGCTGGGAACACCGCGCCGCGATAACAGCCGTGCTCGCCCCCTGGTTCGCGGCGCGGCCGGCGGAGGAGATCGGTGCGCTCTTCGAGGGGGCGGGCGTCACCTGGTCGGAATTCCGGAGCTTTGCGGGCGCCCTCGGCGAGGATCCGGATCTCTCGCTCCAGAACCCGATGTTCTCCGAGATCGAGCAGCCGGGGATAGGGCGCTATCCGGTTCCGGGCACGCCCTTCGCTTTCGTCGGCGATGCGCGCGAGGCCCCGACGCCCGCCCCGGTCCTCGGCGCCCATACGGAAGCGATCCTCGCCGATGTCGCGAAGCTGCCGGGGGGAGAGATCGCACGGCTCTTCGACGACGGCATCGTCGCGGGCCCGCGACGATAGGCAGCTACGGTGACGCGCACCGGAAGGGCTGGCCGACGGCATCAGGCGGCGAGCAGGCGCTCCACGATCTCGCGGGTGTTGCGGCTGAGGCGGGGGATGTCGGCGATGCGCTCGAGCTCGGCACGCATCGCTGCCTGACGGTCCTCGGTATAGCGCCGCCAGCTCTCGAAACAGCCGCAGACGCGCGCGGCGGTCTGCGGGTTGAGCCCGTCTAGCCGGATCAGCCAGTCGGCGACGAAGCGGTAGCCGGCGCCGTCCGCGGCATGAAAGCCGACCGGGTTGGCCATCGCGAAGCTCGCGATCACCGAGCGGAAGCGGTTGGGCCGCTTCCAGTTGAATGCAGGGTCCTCGGTAAGCCTGCCGGCGCGCTCGACGGCGCCGGGTGCAGGCGAGGTCGCCTGCACGGTGAACCACTTGTCCATCACCAATTCGTCCGAGGACCATCGCTGCCGGAAGGCATCGAGCCGTGACGCCGCGCCCGGGGCGCCGTGATGGACCAGCAGGGAGAGGGCCGCGACGCTGTCGGTCATGTTGCCCGCGTTGTCGAACTGCGCCTCCGCCGCCTCATGCGCCGCGGCGCCGTCAGCGGCGAGGAGGAGGCCGAGGCAGCGGTTGCGCAACGCCCGTCGGCCCGCCGCCGCCGCGTCCGGGCTGTAGGGGCCGTCCTCAGCGAAATGCGTCAGCGCTGTCGTCAGAGGCTCGGATAGTGCATGGCCGAGATGCGCGCGCATCGCGGTGAGGGCCGCGTGGATTGCGTCTGGATCCGCCTGCTCCCCGCGCCCCGCAAGCTCGCCCGCCACCTCGTCGTTGCCGGGCAGCTCGAGCGTCAGCGCACGGAAGGCCGGGTCGAGCGCCTCGTCCGAGAGAACTCGCCCCAGCGCATCGCTCCACGCATTTGGGATGGCGGCATCGGCATCGGCCGTCCGTTCCAGCGCAATCGACATTGCGTAGCGCCGCCCGGCCTCCCACCGGTTGAAGGGGTCGGTGTCATGCGCCAGCAGGAACGCACGCGTCGCGTCGTCGAGGTCGCGTTCGAGGATGACCGGCGCCGAGAAGCCGCGGAGGAGCGACGCCACTGGTCGCCCGCCCTCCACGTCGAAGCGGACGGTCTGCTCCGTCTCGGTCAGCGGCACGACGGTCGTCGGCCACACCTCCTGCCCGTTCGCGCCGAGGAGGCCGAGCGCCATCGGGATCACCATCGGCGCCGTGTCGTCCTGTCCCGGGACCGCCGGCACGGTCTGGCGGAAGGTGAGGGCGAGCGTGCCGTCCTCCCACGCCTCGCTGACGGCAACGCGGGGCGTGCCAGCGCGGCTCCACCAGCGGGCGAACTGGGCGAGGTCGATCGCGCAGGCATCCTCGAAGCACTGGCGGAACTGCTCGATCGTGCAGGCCTGCCCGTCATGCCGCTCGAAATAGAGGTCCAGTGCGCGGCGGTACCCTTCGGCCCCGACCAGTGTGCGAAGCATGCGGATGACCTCCGCGCCCTTCTCGTAGACCGTGGCCGTGTAAAAGTTGTTGATCTCCACATAGGCCTCCGGCCGCACCGGATGCGCCAACGGCCCTGCGTCCTCCGGAAACTGCCGCGCGCGCAGTGCCTTCACAGCGTCGATCCGGCACACGGCCTCCGACCGCTCGTCCTCGGAGAAGCACTGGTCGCGGAAGACGGTCAGGCCCTCCTTGAGGCAGAGCTGGAACCAGTCGCGGCAGGTGATGCGGTTGCCGGTCCAATTGTGGAAGTACTCGTGTGCGACGATCCCCTCGATCAGCTCGTAGTCCCGATCCGTCGCTGTCTCTGGGCTGGCGAGCACGTATTTCGAGTTGAAGATGTTGAGGCCCTTGTTCTCCATCGCGCCCATGTTGAAGTCGTCGACAGCCACGATCTGGAAGAGGTCGAGGTCGTACTCCCGGCCATACGCGCGTTCGTCCCAGGCCATCGAGCGCTTGAGGGCGTCCATGGCGTACGCGCAGCGGCCCTCGTCGCCTGGCCGGACCCAGAGCCTGAGATCCACCTCGCGGCCTGAGGCGGTGGTGAAGCGATCATCATAGGCGACGAGCCGCCCTGCCACGAGGGCGAAGAGATAGGCGGGCTTGGGGAAGGGGTCGTGCCACTCGGCATAGTGCCGCCCGTCCGGCAGGCTCCCAGTCTCCCCCGGATTGCCGTTGGAAAGGAGCACCGGCGCCTCGGCCGCATCCGCCTCGACGCGCACCGTGAAAGGCGCCATCACGTCGGGCCGGTCGGGATAGTAGGTAATCTTGCGGAAGCCCTCCGCCTCGCACTGGGTGCAGAACATGCCGTTCGAGAGGTAGAGGCCCTCGAGCTCCGTGTTGCTGACGGGATCGACTTCGGTGGTGCAGTCCCACTCGAAGGCCGTGCCCGGCAAGGCCTCGGGTGCGATCGTGAGCCCCTCCCGATCCAGCATCAGCCGCCCGCTGGCGTCGTCCGCGAGGCTCGTGCCGTCCACGGCCGCGGAGACGAGCGTGAGCTTGCGCCCGTTGAGGCGGAGGGGCGGCAGCGCATCCCCGTGGCCGGCCTCCTCGTTGAGGCGGAACGCGATGCGCGCCCGGACGCGCGTCGCGTTCGGGGCGAGATCGAAGTCGAGCCGCACTGTCTCGACCAGCCAGTCGGGTGGGCGATAGTCCTCGAGCCGCACGGTCTGGTCGGCGCTCGGCGCGGCTGCGGCGGGGGCGATCTCGGCCATGGCGTCGGTCTCCTGCTAGGGTCGTTCCCGCATAGCGCGACCCGCCGCCCCGGCCCAGCCCCCATCCTGCCGCGCCCCTGAGGCGTGGCGCCTGTTTCCCGGCGATGCGCTCTGGCGTAGAACCGCGGCGCCGGGTGGCGGGCCCGGCGGAGTAGCGGGCGCTGGAGCGGCGATGGCACGGGCGAAGGTCGGCAAGAAGGGCACGGGCGCCAAGCCAAAGGCCGCGACCGCCAAGGGTCGCCCGACCAAGGCGCGGGCCGGTAGAACCCGCGGCGGCGCGGGAACGCGCGGCAATGGTGGCGCCGGCTGGGCGCTGGCGGCACTCGGTCTCGTCCTGGCGCTGACCACCCTCCGCCTCGGCATCAATGCGCTGGACCTCGTGCCCGTGCATTTCGACGAGGCGCAATACTGGGCCTACGGGCAGGAGCTCGACTGGGGCTACTTCTCAAAGCCGCCCCTGGTGGGTGCGGTCATCCTGCTGACGACGACGTTCGGCGGCGACACGCTCTTCGCGCTGCGCCTTGGCGCCCCGGTCGCCCATGCGATCATCGCGCTCGGCCTCTTCGTGCTCGGCCGCCGGCTTTTCGACGGTGAGACGGGCTTCTGGGCCGCCGCCGCCTATGCGCTGGCACCGGGTGTCAGCGTCTCCTCGATGATCATGTCGACCGACCCGGTGATGATGGCGTTCTGGACCGTCGCCCTTATCGCCTGGGTGAAGGCGGCGGAGGAGGGGGCGCGCGGCTGGTGGACGGTGATGGGCGCTGCCATCGGGCTCGGCGCGCTCGCGAAATACACGATGCTCATCCTGCCCGTCGGTGCGCTCGGCTATGCGCTTTTCTCCGCGCGGGGGCGGGACTGGCAGGGGGCGGGCATCGCCGCCGGCGTGGGGCTCCTCGTTCTCGCGCCCAACATCCTCTGGAACCTCGAGAACAGCTTCGCGACCGTCACCCATGTGGCCGAGGATGCGGACCCGGGCGATGGGTACTTCAATCCGCTTAAATTTCTCGAATTTGCGGGCGCGCAGCTCGGGGTGATCGGGCCCGTCGTCTTCCCGGCGATCCTGATCGCCTTCTGGCGGCGGCGGGACTGGGTGGGGGACTGGCGCATGCGCCTCCTCGCCTGGCAGACGGGCACTCTGCTCTTCGCGATGCTCGCTCTCGCGTTCCTGACGCGGGCGCAGCCGAACTGGGCCGCACCGGCCTATGTTGCCGGCACGCTCTTCGCGGTCCGCTTCCTGCTCACCACGGGCTTCGGACGCACGCTGCGCTGGCAGGCGGGGCTCGGCGCCATCGCCGCCGTCACCGTCTATGCTGCCGCCGCGCTCTATGCCGGCCGGGCAGAGACACTGCTGCGCATTTCCGACCCATTCAAGAAAATGCGGCTTGCCGAACCTTTCTGCGACCCCGCGCTCGCCGCGATGGCGGAGGAGGGTGCCGAGGTGCTCCTTTCAAACGACCGGCGGCGGCTGTCAGAATGCATGTTCCTTGGCGGGCTGGGCTGGGACGAGATCGCCGTCTGGAACCCCGACATCAGCGCGCAGAATCACCACGAGCTGGTGGCGACCCTGATGCCAGGCGACACGCGGCCAATGCTGCTCGCTGTGCTGAGAGGTGTGGGAGACATCCCGGAGACGTTCGAGGAGGCGCGTCGGATCGACGAGGGCAGCTTCGCGACGCATCGCGACCGGCGCTATGATTACGAGCTCTGGTATGTGCGCGGCTTCGAGGGCTATCCGCCGTCGGACGAAAGGGGCTGACGATACGGGGCGCGGCTCGGCCCAGAGCCTTTCAGGCGGGCGTGTCCACGAGCGACAGGTAGAGCGGGCGCGGATCGAACTCCTCGAGACCCTTGCGCACCCAGTTTCCCAGCGCTTTCGGATCGCCAGGCGCGGGCACCCCCTGGGTCACTTCCTCGAAGAGATCTCCGTCGCCTTCGCTCGCCCAATCGGCCTCCATGAGCCGGCCCTTCTCGGTCTCGTAGAAGGCGATGAAGAGGTCGCCCTGGCCACGGGCGAGCTGAATGGCGGCGAGGCGGTAAAGCTCGGCTGCGTGATCGAAGGGATCGATCGTTCCGGCCGAGCGCGCAGCCTTGATCGCGGCCTCCGAGCGGCGCCAGGCCACGTCGAGCGCATCGGCCCGGACTTCCGTCTCGGCCCAGATCGCATGATGGCGCGCGAGGCCTGAAGACTGTGGGCCGAAATGCTGGAGGACGACGGGCAGAAGCTCCGCCATCAGCTCACGCGCCTCCCACGGATCCTCTGGGCTCGCGACGCAGAGCGAGAGGGCATGCGTGGCTGCGATCCTCCGCGCCGCCTGCAACTCGCCGCCCAGCATTTCGCGATAGAGCGGGGCTGCAATCTCGCAATGGCCGGCCGCATAGGCGGCCTCGGCCCGGGCCCAAACCTCCTCGGCTGAGGAGCCGGCCGCTGTGCCCCCGAGGGCCGCGGCCACGACGAATGCGGCAAGCGTTGCGTTGAGGCTCATCAGGCTCTCCAGGACGGTCGGCGCTTTTCAAAGAATGCGGCAATACCTTCGGCGGCCTCGTCGGTCTCCCAACGGTCCGCCAGCGCCTCGATGGTGGCATCCACGGTCGCCTTGTCCGGCCCCGGCGCAATGCGCTTCAGGAGGGCCTTGGAGGCTGCGACGGCGCCGGGCGCTGCAGCGAGAACTGGCGCGATCTCGGCATCGATGGCGCCGTCCAGCGCATCCCGCTCAACGGCGCGGGCCGCGAGCCCAAGCCGTACCGCATCGTCAGCATCGAACACACGCCCCGAAAAGAACACCTCGCGCCCCCGCAACCCGGACATTCGCCTTACTACGTACGGGCTAATCGTGGCAGGCGTAAGGCCGAGCCTTACCTCGCTGAAACTAAAGCGTCCCGGCCGTTCGAGGATCGCGATGTCCGAGACCGCCATGAGGCCGAGCCCGCCGCCATAGGCCTGCCCGTTCACCCGAGCGATGAGGGGTTTCGGCAGGGCGTCCAGGGCACCCAGCATGTCGGCGAGCTTGCGCGCCTCCACGATACGGCCCGCGCGCGTGGCCTCTGCCTGCGCGCGCATCCAGCCGAGATCCGCGCCGGCGGAAAAGCTCTCGCCCGCACCCGTCAGAACGACAACGCGGACCGCGTCGTCCGCCCCGAGGCGCGTTGCGGCCTCGTGAAGCGCCGCGATAGTCGCAGCGTCGAGCGCGTTGTGACGCTCCGGTCGGTCGAGGGTGAGGGTGGCGACCCCGCGGTCGTCCGTCTCGATCTTGATGGTGCCGCTCATGCACTGCCCTCCCGCTCTCGTTTTCCGTTGCGGAGCCCGGGCCGTCTCAGTCGGCTCGGTGCTGCGATCCAGGGTCTCGCGCCGGGCGCCCGGATCGGCGCATCGAAGTCCCGGCCAAGCGCGCGCATCGCTACCGCGATGGCCGCAGCCCTGCGGCCAGCTTCTCCGCCGCCGCCAATGCCGCGCGGTCGAGCCCCGTCTCGATGCCTTCGCCTTCGCACCAGTCCGCCAGCTTGCCAGTGCCGAGATTGCCGGCGGCACCGGGCGCGAAGGGACAGCCGCCGAGGCCGGCGGCCGCCGCATCGAAGACGCGGAGACCGCGGGCGAAGGCTGTTGCGGCGCTCTCGAGCGCGCGACCGTTTGTATCGTGGAAATGCCCCGCAAGCCGCTCGGCCGGCAACGCCATCAGAACGGCGTCGAGCATGGCGTCGATAGTCTCCGGCGTGCCCTGGCCCACCGTGTCGCCGAGCGAGATCTCTCCGGCCCCCGCTTCGGCCAGCGCCTCCGCAACGCCCGCCACTGCCCGGGGCGCTACGGGCCCCTCATAGGGGCAGACCACGACGCAGGAGACGTAGCCGCGCACGGGGATACCGTCGGCCTTGGCCGCAGCGAGCACGGGGGCGAAGCGTTCGAGGCTCTCGGCGATCGTGGCGTTGATGTTGCGCTGGCTGAAGCTCTCGGAGGCCGCGCCGAAGACAGCGACCTCGTCCACGCCTGCGTCCCGCGCGGCTTCGTAGCCCTTCATGTTGGGCGTGAGCGCGGTGTAGCGGGTACCGGCGCGGCGGGCGATCCCTGCCATCACGGCCGCGCCGTCCGCCATCTGCGGCACTGCCTTGGGGTTGACGAAGCTCGCCGTCTCGATGCGCGCGAAGCCACAGGCAGAAAGTGCGTCGACCAGCGCGATCTTGTCCTCGGTGGCGATCGGGCGCGGCTCGTTCTGGAGCCCGTCGCGAGGGCCGACCTCGACGATCTCGATGCGCTCCGCCATGGGCTCAACCCTCGGGCGCGAGGGCGATGAGGAGCGCGCCCTCGGCCACTTGATCGCCCGCGCCGGCGGCAACCTCGGCCACCTCTCCGTCGCGCGGGGCGCGGAGCGCGTGCTCCATCTTCATCGCCTCCATGACCGCGAGAACGTCGCCCTCCGAGACCTTCTCCCCCGCCGAGACCGAGACGGTTTTGACGAGACCGGGGAGCGGCGCCGTCAGCCGGTCGCCGCCCGCGCTCTTCTCCGTCCGCGCGCGTGGATCCTCACGGCGAAAGGCGAGGCGGCGGCCGGGGCGGGCGAGTGTAACGGCGTCGCCATGCGCGTGGACGGCGACGCGCCGGGCAGCGCCGGCATCGGCGACCTGCCAGATCGCGCCGTCGAGGGCGCGATAGGTGAGTGCGGCGGGGCCTGATGGGGTCTCGGCCTCGAGCCTGCCGCGGGCCGCGTCGAAGGCAATGTCGTATGCAGCCTCGCCCGAGAGGAGGCGCAGATGCGCCCGCCCGGACCCCCAGGCGCGCCAGCCCGTGAGCGGATGGTCGGCCCCTAGCTGGCCGGAGACCGCCGCCGCTGCCAGCGCCAGCTCCGCCGCCTCGGGCTCGGGCACGCCATGCAGCGCTGCCGCTTCCCGTGCGATCATGCCCGTGTCGAGCCGCGCCTCCAGCATCGCGGGCAGTGCCGCCAGCCGCGCGAGAAAGTCGGCATTCGTCACCACTCCCGCAACATGCGTCTCGGCCAGCGCTTCGCCGAGCCGGGCGAAGGCGGCGGCGCGCGTTGGGCCCGCGGCGATGATCTTCGCGATCATCGGGTCATAATGCGGGGTTACCTCGTCGCCCGCGCGCACGCCCGCATCGACGCGGATGCCGGGCCCTTCCGGCAGGGCGAGCGCCGCGATGCGCCCGGTCTGGGGCATGAAGTCCCGCGCTGCGTCCTCCGCATACAGCCGTGCTTCCACCGCATGACCGCGAAGAGCGATCGCTTCCTGCGCAACGGGTAGCGCCTCGCCGGATGCGACGCGAAGCTGCCATTCCACGAGATCGAGCCCGGTCACGAGCTCCGTCACCGGATGCTCGACCTGGAGGCGCGTGTTCATCTCCATGAAGAAGAAGCAGTCGTCCGCCCCTTCGGCCATGCGGGCGCCATCGACGATGAACTCGACCGTACCGGCACCCGCGTAGCCCACCGCTTCCGCCGCGCGCACGGCGGCGGCTGTCATGGCGGCGCGCAGGGCCGGGGTCATGCCCGGGGCCGGCGCCTCCTCGATCACCTTCTGATGCCGCCGCTGAGCCGAGCAATCCCGCTCGTAGAGATGCACGATGTTGCCGTGGCCGTCGCCGAAGACCTGCACCTCGATATGGCGGGGATTGGCGACGAACTTCTCCACCAGCACGCGGTCGTCCCCGAAGGCGCTGGCGGCCTCGGAACGTGCGCGCTCAAGCGCTTCGGCGAACGCCGCGGGCCGCTCGACCAGCCGCATGCCCTTGCCGCCGCCGCCGGCGCGCGCCTTGACCAGCACCGGATAGCCGATGCGCTCCGCCTCCTTGGCCAGCAACCCTGCGTCCTGGCCTTCGCCGTGATAGCCCGGCACGACCGGGACGCCTGCCTCCTCCATCAGCCGCTTGGCCGCGTCCTTGAGGCCCATGGCGCGGATCGCATCGGGCGGGGGGCCGACCCAGGCGAGGCCGGCACCGGTTACCGCCTCTGCGAAATCCGGGTTCTCCGAGAGAAAGCCATAGCCCGGATGGACCGCATCGGCCCCGGTCTCACGCGCCGCCCGGAGAAGCCGCTCGGCCCTTAGATAGCTCTCCGCCGCAGCGGCCGGTCCGATCGCCACCGCTTCGTCCGCCGCTGCAACATGCGCGGCATCGCGGTCCGCATCCGAATGCACGGCGACCGTCGCGATGCCGAGGCGGCGGGCGGTTCGGGCGATACGGCAGGCGATCTCGCCGCGATTGGCGATGAGGAGCTTGGTGATCATGGTCGCCCATATGGCCGGGCTTCGCGCGCAGGGGCAAGGGCGGGCGGCGTGGGCGTTCGCGTCCTGCACCGCTGACACGGTTTGACATCCGTCAGGGCGCAGACCCGCCCGTGGCGCGATGCTGGGGCAAAGGCAAAGGGAGGACGGGATGCACAGGATATCAGGTCTGCTGCTCGCGGCGCTCGCGATCGGCGCTGCCGGTCTCGCGGCGGCGGATCCGGTCGGCAGGGCCGCCACGCGCGGCCAGGAAGACTACCGATTTCATTGCAGCGTCTGCCACGGGCCGGAGGGGCGCGGGAACGGTGCGTTCGCCGTCATGTTGAAGGCTGTGCCGACCGATCTCACCAAGCTTGCGGCGGAGAACGGCGGGTCCTTCCCCTTCGAGCGCATCTACCGGGTGATCGACGGGCGCATCGACTATCCCGGTCATGGCGGGCCGGAGATGCCGGTCTGGGGCAACGAGTTCAACGACCGAGCGATCGAGGAGGAGCGCGAGACGGCGCGCCCCGTCCACCGCGAGACGTATATCGCCGGCCGCATCCTCGGCCTTACGATGTATCTGCTCTCGATTCAGGAGTGAGCGAATGCGAAAGGCCAAGATGATGAGAACCCTTCCGGCACGCCGATCCCCCTCCCGCAGCCTCGGCTTTCTGGGCGGTGCCGCCTTCGCTGCGGCCGTCCTCGCCGCCGGTCCCGCTGCGGCGGCGGACAGGCTGACCGTGCTGGGCGAGCAGTTCTTCGTCGACGAGTGCGCAGTCTGCCACGGGCTCGATGCGCGGGGGGAGGGGCCGCTCGCCGCGGTGCTGAGCGTCGAGGTGCCCGATCTCAGCCGGGCGGCCGCCCGCAACGAGGGCGTCTTCCCGTTCGGCACGCTCTACAAGGTCATCGACGGACGTGCGCCGGTGGCAGGCCACGGGCCGAGCGAGATGCCGGTCTGGGGCGCGATCTTCCGCGGCGAGGTGGCGCGCGAGGGGGCGACCGGGGGCTATCGTGGGCTTGATGCGGAGCTGTTGGTGGCGGGCCGCATCACCGCGATCCTGATGTATCTCGAGGCGATCCAGCGGCCCTGATCGCCGCGCCGCGGGGGCGGCGGGCCGGCGGGGAAGGTTCAGAGCACATTGATCGGCACCTTCAGGACCGGCCGGCCCTCCTCATCCGTCGGCAGGTTCCCGGCGCGCATGTTCACCTGGAGCGAGGGGATGATGAGCCTGGGCATGGCGAGCGTCGCATCGCGCGCCTCGCGCATGGCCACGAACTCGTCACGGCTCTGCCCTGCGCCCACATGGATGTTCTGCGTCTTCTCCTCGCCGACGCTCGTCTGCCAGCGGATGTCCCGACCGCCGGGTCCGTAGTCATGGCAGATGAAGAGGCGCATGGCGTCCGGCAGCGCGAGGATGCGCTGGATCGAATCGTAAAGCTGTCCCGCATCGCCCCCGGGGAAATCAGCCCGCGCGCTGCCCCCGTCCGGCATGAAGAGCGTGTCGCCAACGAAGGCCGCATCGCCGACCACATGGGTCATGCAGGCGGGTGTGTGGCCGGGGGTGTGCATGACGAAGGCGGTGAGGCCGCCGATCTCGTAGGTGTCCCCGTCGTCGAACAGCCGGTCGAACTGGCTGCCGTCCCGCTGGAACTCCGTGCCTTCGTTGAAGACCTTGCCGAAGGTCTCCTGCACCACGCAGATATGGCGCCCGATACCGAGCTTGCCGCCGAGCCTTTCCTGGATGTAGGGCGCGCCCGAAAGGTGATCGGCATGGACATGCGTCTCGATCAGCCATTCGAGTTTCAGCCCTCGCTCCTCGATGCGCGCAACCAACCGGTCCGCGCTCTCATAGCTGATGCGCCCGGCCGCATAGTCGATATCCATGACCGCATCGACGACCGCGCAGGCGTCCGACCCAGGATCCTTGACGATGTAGGACACGGTGTTCGTCGCCGGATCGAAGAAGCCCTCCACCTCCGGCTCGGTGCCCATATCGATCGGATA
>JBCCDG010000028.1:0-38704 GCA_039030915.1 Pseudomonadota bacterium
ATCCGCGATGCGGATGTCGGTATCGGCAAGGTCGGGGCCCTCCAGCGCGTCCATCGTGACAACGATCTGCGCGCCGCGCAGCAACGTCTCACCCATCACGCATACTCGCCAACCGCTCCAACGCCGCGCGGTGCAGGGCGGGAGAGGCGGCTGCGATGGCACGCCCCCCGCCCGCCGCCGGTCGCGATCACGCCGGCCGAGGCGCCGGTGCTCGCGGGCAAGCCGCATCCCGACGGTGTCGCCGAGGCGGCGCGGGAGCGGGTGAAGCGGCGGCTGGGCGAGCCCTTCGGCCTAAGCCAGTTCGGCGTCAACCGTCTGGAGCTCGCCCCGGGCTGTCATAGCGCCCCACCCCATGCGCACAGCCATGAGGACGAGTTCGTGACGGTGCTGGAGGGCGAGGTCTGGCTCGTCACGGGCGGGGAGGAGCGGTGCCTCCGGCCGGGGGATTGCGCGGGCTTTCCCGCAGGCTCGGGCCGGGCGCATCATCTCGAGAACCGAACAGGGGCGCCGGCCGTTCTGCTCGAGGTAGGGAGCCGGCTGCCGGATCGGGACGAGGTCGACTATCCCGGCCAGGATCTCGCGATCCGCCAGCAACCTGACGGCCGGCGGCTCTATGTGAGGGCCGACGGGACGGTGCGGGACGAGCCTGTCTGAGCCCGTCCACCGACCCTCCTCCGACCACCGCAGACCTGCCCCTGATGCCTCTCTGGCGCAGGTCGAGGCCGGATCGGGGGCGCTCAGGCTGGCGCCGGGACCCGCCGGAGTGTATTTCCGCGGCAGGGCCCGTGCGCGCAGGATCGCCGCACGGCCCGGAGGCATGGGCCGCGGAGAAGGGGCTGGGCATGGCGGGCGACGGCGCCGCTGACGACACGCTCTTCCGCCTTTGGCGCGACGGCGCGCGGGCCTTTGCGGCGCTTGCCGAAGGCTTCGATGGGGGCGGCGACGGCGGGTCCGAGCCGGGGGCGGGGCCCGGGGCCAAGGCCGCACGCGGCGCCTGGGTTCAGGCGGGCGCGACCTTCGAGGCCTGGAGCCGGTTTCTCGAGGCGCTCGCTGCCGCGCATGAGGCGCGCGCCGCCGGCCCCGGCGCCAGCCCCTTCGATCCCGCAGGTTGGATGCGGGGTGCGGGCGAGGGCGGCATGGCCGATCTCTGGCGCTGGTTCGAAGGCCCCGAGTTCGCCGACATCTTCGGAGAGGAACGCCGGCTGATCCGCGAGGGCCGGGAATGGCTTCGCTTCGCCGCCGCGCTCGAGCAGTTCCGCATGATCGTCGCCGAGGGCTGGCTGCGCGCCTTCCGCCGCTTTGCCGAGAGCCTGGCGGCGGACGACGGCGCGCCGGAGCCGCCCGGCCCGCTGGCCGAGGCGACCGGCAGCACGGCCGAGGCGCGGGATGCGGCGGCATGGGACCGGCTGGTCGCCCATTGGCGCCGGGCCGCGGATGCGGAGATGGCGCGGCTCCAGACATCGGAGACCTATCTCGCGGCACAGCGCGACCTCCTCGATGCGGGGCTCGCCCTCCGCGCCCGCCTTCGTGCCCGGGCCGAGCGCATGGCGGCTTTCCTCGGCCTGCCGACCCGGGCCGAGCTCGATGATGTGCATGCGGAGCTTCATGCCCTCCGCCGCGAGATGCGGGCGATGAAGCGTGGGCGGCCGGACGCAGGGGGCGGGCCGTGACGGGCGGCGGCTTCGGATCGCGCGGGCAGGCGGGTGCGGCCTGGGCCTCGGCGCTTCGCGAGAGCACGCGCCCGGCCTGTGCGATGATCGAGGCGACGCGTCGGATGATCCGGCTGATGGATCATCTGGGCGAGGCGCGGCGCCGGCAGGTCGAGATCGCGACGACGCCCAAGGACACGGTGTGGCGCGAGGGCAAGGTCACGCTCTCACGCTACCGGCCTGACCCTGCGGTACCCGAAAGGCGGCTGGGCCCCCTCGTTATCGTGCACGGGCTGGTCGGGCGTCAGAGCATGACGGATCTCGAACCCCGACGCTCCCTCGTCCGCCGCCTCCTCGCCGCCGGGGTCGATACGTTCGTGCTGGACTGGGGCAATCCGACGCGGGCGGACCGGTACTGCGACATGACCGATTATGCGGATCATCGGCTGGGCGATGCGCTGGAGGCGGCGATGACGGCGGCGGAGCGGCCGCGGGCGGCGCTGCTCGGCATCTGCCAGGGCGGGGTCTTCGCCGCCGCGCATGCCGCGCTCTACCCCGAGCGGTTGAGCGCGCTGGCACTCGCCGTCACGCCCATAGACTGCCATGCCGATGCAGGGCAGGTGGCGCCGGGGCGTGGCCAGCTCAATGTCTGGCTCCGGAGCCTGCCGGAGGACCTTGTCGACCGGCTGATCGACGATAGCGGCATGGTGCCGGGGGCGCTTGCCGCCGCCGTCTTCAACGGGCTCACGCCGGGGCGGACCGCCGCCAAATACACCGCCGACCTCATGGAGATCGCGTCCGACCCGGACGCGCTCGACACGTTCCTGCGCATGGAGAAGTGGCTTTCCGACCGGCCGGACCAGCCCGGTGCGCTCGCCCGCGAATGGCTGGTGGACCTCTACCGGGAGAACCGGCTGGTCGAAGGGCGCCTCGCGCTCGACGGCCGGCCCGTGCGCCTCTCCGAGATCGCCTGCCCGGTCCTCAACATCTATGCGCGGGACGATCACATCGTGCCACCGCCCTGCAGCCGCGCGCTGAAGGGGCACCTGCGGAACGTCGCCTATCGCGAGCTAGAAGTGCCGACCGGGCATGTCGGCGCCTTCGTCTCGCCGCGCGGGCTCGACGCCGTGGCGCCCGCGATGACGGAATTCCTGGCGCTCGCGGCCTGAGCGGTCGAGGGGCTGCGCTGCGCCGCGAACGCTGGCCGCGACAAAATAATTCGTGTGCGACCACTTTTCCGCCGTTGTCGCGGGCAATCCTGCCCTTTCGCGATTATGTCGCTTCCGATAGGTCTGGATCAGCACGGGCGTGCGAGGGCCGTTGAGCGGGGAGGACCGTTTTGGCAGATCGGGTTTCGATGCTTTTTCCGGACGGACGCATGCGCGTCGCGTGGCGGGCCGCCGGGCAGGCGGCTGGCCGCGCCCTCGCGGCGACCGCGCTTTCCGCCGGGCTGCTCGCGGGTATCGGCAGCGCCACGGCAACCGCCCAGAGCGCCAGCCCCCTGGCCGGGCCATACCTCGCCGCCGAGCATGCCGCCCGGCGCGGCGACGTCGGTGCCGCAGCCGAATACTATGGCCGCGCGCTCGCCGCAGACCCCTCGAACGCCGTGCTTCTCGAGCGTACGATCCTGCACAAGGTGGCGGCGGGCCAGATCGAGACTGCGGTCACGCTCTCGCGCAAGCTGGTGGAGCAGCGGCCCGAGAGCCAGATTGCGCTCCTCATCCTCTCGGCGGACGCTTTCAAGGCGGACAATCCGAAGGCGATCGTCGACCTCATCTCGGAGCAGAATTCCGAGACCGGCAGCTTCGTCAGCTACCTCATCGAGGCCTGGGCCTCCTTCTCGCTCGGCGAGGCTGATGAGGCGCGCTCGGCGCTCAAGGCGCTCCGCGATGCCGGGACCGGCGGGGCCGCGGGCGAGATGATGGCGACTTACCATCTCGGCCTCCTCGAATCAGCGCTCGGAAACGACAAGCCGGCGCTAGAAGCCTATGAGGCGACGGCGGAGAAGCTTCGCGAGCCGACGGACCGACTGACGCTGGTGCATGCCGGTGCGCTTGCCCGCACGGGCGATCAGAAGGGTGCCGCCGATCTCCTGCGCGCGCGGCTTGCCGCGACGCTGGGCGATGCGCGGCTGGAGGAGCTGCTGGTCGATATCGAGGCCGGCGAGATCCCGCCGCTCGAGGTTGCGAGCGGTGCGGCTGGCGCGGCGGAGGCGCTCTTCGGTATCTCCGGTCTGCTGACGCGGGGGCAGAACCGGATCATCGGCCTCGCCTATGCCCGGCTCGCCAGCTATCTCGACCCCGACCTCATCGACGCCAAGATCCTGATGGCGCAGATGCTGGCACGGGACGAGCAGTACGACCTCGCCATCGCGGCCTACGAGAGCGTACCCCGCAACGCGCCCGAGGCGCTGGAGGCGCAGATCGGCCGGGCCAACGCGATCCACGAGGCCGGCCGCGTGGAGCCTGCGATCATCGCGATGCGCGAGGTCACGGCCCGGTTCCCGCGCGCGGTGGAGGCTCAGCTCGGCCTCGGCGACATCCTGCGGCGGGAGCGGCGCTTCGCCGAAGCGTCCGTCGCCTATGATGCGGCCATCAAGCTCACCGATCCCATCGAGCCCCGCCACTGGGTGCTCTTCTATCAGCGCGGCATCACCTATGAGCGCTCCGATCAGTGGGAGAAGGCGGAGGCCGATTTCCTCCAGGCTCTGGAAATGGAGCCGGATCAGCCGCAGGTGCTCAACTATCTCGGCTATTCCTGGGTCGAGCTGCGCATGAACATCGAGCGCGCCAAGGACATGATCGAGACCGCGGTGTCCAAGCGGCCTGATGACGGCTACATCGTAGACAGCCTCGGCTGGGTGCTCTTCCGCCTCGGCGATTTCGAGGAGGCGACGCGGCATCTGGAGCGGGCGGTCGAGCTCAGGCCCGTCGATCCGGTGATCAACGACCATTTCGGCGACGCACTCTGGATGGTCGGCAGGCGAACGGAGGCGCGCTTCCAATGGCGCCGTGCACTGAGCTTCGAGCCGGAGCCCGATGAGGAGGTGCGCATCCGCGCCAAGCTCTCCCGCGGGCTCGACGCGGTGCTGGAGGAGGAGGCAGCGGCCGGCAAGCCCGCCATCATCGGCGGCGATCCGGGCAGCGAGGAAAACCCGGGCTGAGCCCCGGCTTCGCGAATTGGGCGTGGCGCGCCGGTGTGCGCCGCGCTAGGACGCGCCTGCGATGACAGACCGACCCGACACCGTCACGCCGCTGCGCCGGCCCGTGCACTTGAGCGAATTCGCTCCGGCAAAGGTCAATCTTTTCCTACACTTACGCGGTGTGCGGGATGATGGATATCACCTGCTTGAGAGCCTTGCGGTCTTCCCCGAGCTTGGCGACACGCTGGAATGGGAGGACGGGCCGGGCCTTTCGCTCAGCCTCGATGGCCCGTTCGGATGGGACCTGCCTGCAGATGCGGACAACCTGGTGCTGCGCGCGGCGGAGCGGCTGGCGGCTGCCGCCGGGCTGGCGCGGGCGCGGGGTGCGCTGCGGCTCGTGAAGAACCTGCCGGTCGCCTCGGGGATCGGCGGCGGCTCGGCGGATGCGGCGGCGACGCTGCGCCTTCTCGCGCGTGCCTGGCGGGTGGAGGTACCGGACGGACTGGCGCTCGCGCTCGGCGCGGATGTGCCGGTCTGCACGCAGGCGCCGGCGGCGTGCTTCATGGAGGGCGTGGGCGATGTGCTCCGCCCCGCGCCGCCCCTGCCGCGCTTCTGGATGGTGCTGGTGAACCCGCTGAAGCCGGTCGAGACCCGCGCCGTCTTTCGCGCGACGGCGGAGAAGGATCGCCCGGCCATGGCGCCTTTGCCCGAGGCGGGGTTTGCGGATGCCCGGGCGCTGATCGACTGGCTGGCGGAGGGGCGAAACGACCTCGAACCGGCGGCAAGATCGCTCTGTCCCGCGGTATCCTCGGTGCTCGAGGCGCTGGGCACGGCGCCGCTTGCGCGCATGTCGGGCTCCGGCGCGACGTGTTTCGGGCTCTTCGAGGATCGCATGTCGGCGATTTCGGCGGCCGATGCGCTGCGAACGGCGCATCCGGACTGGTGGTGCGCGGCGGCGCCCTGCTGAACCGAAAGGCATTGCCACACCTCACTGTCCAAGGCTGGGACAGCTCTGTGTGCGCTGCAACTTTGACTGGACTTCCAGCCAAATCCCGGCATAGTTGCTGCTCACGGACCGCATCTGCCGCGATACCGATTGGGGGCGCTATGTCTTTTCATCGTTTTATGACCGCTGGGGTTCTCGCCCTCGGTATCGGCGCCATGGGGTCTGCTGCGAATGCGGCGATGATCGACGTGCTGGGAACGGGGCTTGATGGCTCCGGTGCGCTCCTCGGCGACAATGCGGCTGACGCCAACTGGTCGGTAACGTCCAGCCCGCTCGGCGCTTTCACCCCGGTGACGATCGCGGCGGACGGCTTTCCGATCCCGCCTTGGGTCGGTTTCACGTCGGATTCCCGCTGGATCGGTCCCGATGATGTTTCTGGCAACTCGGATGGGCCCAACGGGTCGTACACTTACGAGACGTCCTTCACGCTGAGCGGCGATGCGATCCTCTCGACGGCGTCGATCCAGGGTCAGTTCGCTGCCGACGACAGTGCGGAGCTGTTCCTCAACGGCAACTCGATCGCGACATCGAGTGGGTTCTCCTCGTTCACGAGCTTCACCATCAACACCGAGGCTTTCTTCACCGCTGGCACGAACTTTCTGACGGTGGTGGTGGTCAACTCGGGCGTTCCGGGTGAGTCGTCCATCACGCCCACCGGTCTTCAGCTGGACATCACGGAGACGTTCGTCGAGCTGACGACCGAGATTCCGGTTCCGGCGAGCATCCTGATGCTCATGGGTGCGCTGGGCGCTGCAGGCGTCACGTTCCGGAAGAAGGCGGCTGCCTGACGCAGACCCTTCGCCAGCAAGAACACTGCAACCCAAGGGCGGCACTTCCCGGTGTCGCCCTTGGTCGTTTTAGTCTGTGGTGACAACGGCTTAGCTGGCGACGCGGTGTCGGTCAGGCTTTGCGGCTCACGACGAACTCGGCAACATCGGTGAGCGCCTGGCGCATCGGGGAGGCAGGGAAGACGGCCAGCGCATCGATGGCGCGGTCCACCTCGGCGCGGGCCGCAGTGCGCGTCGCCTCGAGCGCGCCGGTCGCGGCGACGAGCTCCATCGCGCGCTCGAGATCCTGCGGCTCCTGGCGACCCTCCCCTACGGTGCGCTGCCAGAAGGCGCGCTCCTCGGACCCGGCGGCGGCCATGGCCTCGATCACCGGCATCGTGACCTTGCCCTCTCGGAAATCGTCGCCGGTGTTCTTGCCAAGCGCCTTGGCGCTGCCCGCATAATCGAGCCAATCGTCGGCGAGCTGGAAGGCGATGCCCAGCGCATCGCCATAGGTCGCGAGCGCCCTCACCTGCGGCTCGGGCGCGCCGGCGATCACGCCGCCCGCCTCCGCCGCCGCGGCGAAGAGCGCAGCGGTCTTGCCCCGGATCACCTGGAAATAGCGCGCCCGGTCGGTGCCGAGATCATGCGCGGTGGAGAGCTGCAGCACCTCCCCCTCGGCGATCACGGCGGAGGCGTTGGAGAGGATATCGAGCACGCGGAGCGAGCCTGTCTCGACCATGAGCCGGAAGGCGCGGGCGAAGAGGTAATCCCCAACAAGCACCGAAGACTTGTTGTCCCACAGGATGTTAGCGGTCGCGCGCCCACGCCTGCGTTTGCTCTCGTCCACCACGTCGTCATGGAGGAGCGTCGCCGTATGGATGAACTCGACGGTCGCGGCGAGCTTCACATGGTCCCGCCCCTCATAGCCGCAGAGGCCGGCGGCGGCGAGGGTGAGGATGGGTCGCAGGCGCTTGCCGCCCGCCTCGATCAGATGCGCCGATATCTCCGGAATTCGGGGCGCATGCTCGGAGCTCATGCGCTCGCGGATCAGCGCGCTTACCGCCTCGAGATCCTCCGCGACGAGGGCCGTCAGCCGCTCGAACGCACCTGCCCCCGCATCGCCGGCAGCGCCGCTTGCACGGGGCCTCTCGGCGCTCTTGGGCTGGGCGAGGGTCATGCGGGGCGCGTCCTTTCGCGTTGTCGCCGCCGGCCCGTGCGTCAGGGCCTCGACGGAGGCTGGGGATGTGTTTAGGCCTCTCGAGCATGGAAGAGCTTCTGCGGACTACCGAACCCGCCACCGTTCCCTTCGTCGAGGCGCTCCTCTCCGGCGAGGATATAGACTGCGTGGTATTCGACAGCAACATGAGCATCGTGGAGGGATCCATCGGTGCGTTCCCACGCCGCATCATGGTGTGGCGGAAGGACCTGTACCGGGCGCGGATCGTCCTCATCGACAACGGAATCGAGCCGACCGGTGGCGCCGGAGGCCATGGTGGTCCTGCGCAAAGGACCACCGACAGCGATCGTTAACGGGTGCCGGAGGGCGAGATGGCCACTTTGCGCCCTGAGAGTGACCGAGATCGTGAGGGGCCGGACAGCGACAGCGGCGGTGAGTGCACCGCGGGGGAGGCGCGCCGGCTCGCGGAGCAGTCTCTCGGTGCCCTGACGGAGGACAGGCTTCTCGGAGGGCGTGTCCGCCTCCTGCAGCCCGCCGCGGGCTACCGGGCGGCGACCGATCCGGTGCTGCTGGCCGCTGCCGTGCCGGCGCTGCCCGGGGAAAGCGTCCTGGAGCTTGGGCTCGGCGCGGGTGCCGCCAGCCTCTGCCTCGCCGCGCGGGTGCCGGGGCTCGGCCTGACAGGCATCGAGATCGAGGCGGGTTACGCGGCGCTGGCGCGGGTCAATGCGGCGGCGGCGGGCGTCGCGCTCGAGGTCGTGGAAGGGGACGTGACCGCGATGCCGGCCGGCCTGCGCGCCTGGCGCTTCGACCATGTGATCCTCAACCCGCCCTATCATGCCCAAGGGCCTGCGAGCCCCGTGCCGGTGCGCGACCGTGCCCACAGGGAGGGCGCCGGCGCGGCGGGCGGCGGGCTCGGCCCCTGGCTTGCCGCAGCACTCAAGCGGGCACGGCCGCGGGGGCGCATTACGCTCATCCACCGCGCCGAGCGGCTGCCGGAGATCCTGCGCGCGCTGAGCGGGCCCGCGGGTGCCATCCGGGTCCTGCCGCTCATTGCGCGGGCGGGGCGCCCGGCGGGGCGCGTCATCGTGACCGCGCGCACGCAGGTCGCGACGCCCTTCGTCCTTCTCGCCCCTCTTGTCCTGCATGAGGGGGCCGTTCATGCTTCGGACGGAGACGACTTCACGCCCGAGGCTCGCGCCGCGTTGCGGGACGCCGGGGCCCTGACGCTCAGCGAGGATCGCCCATGAACGCCCCAACCGTGCCGGTCGCCAACGCCATCGCCGCCATGGCGGACGAGCTTGCCGAATGGCGTCAGGACCTGCATCGCCACCCGGAGCTCGGCTATGAGGAGCACCGCACCGCCGAGGTGGTGGCCGGGCGGCTCCGCGCCTTCGGGTTCGACGGCGTGGAGACGGGCATCGGCGGGACGGGCGTCGTCGGCGTGCTGCACGGCCGCTCGGGCGCGAAGGGGGCGGGCGGGCCGGCGATCATGCTGCGCGCGGATATGGACGCGCTGCCGATCGAGGAGGCGTCGGGCGTACCTTATGCCTCTGAGACCCCCGGAAAGATGCATGCCTGCGGGCATGACGGGCACACCACGATGCTGCTGGGGGCGGCCAAGCGGCTGGCGGAGACGCGGACTTTCGAGGGCACGGTCTATTTCTGCTTCCAGCCCGCCGAGGAGGGGGGCGCAGGTGCGGAGGCGATGATCAAGGACGGGCTCTTCGAGCGGTTCCCCGTCTCCCGTGTCTTCGGCATGCATAACTGGCCGGGCCTGCCTTCGGGCCATTTCGCGCTGGCGGACGGGCCGGTCTTCGCCGCTGCCGACGAGTTCAACATCACGATCCGTGCGGCGGGCGGTCATGCGGCCTTCCCGAGCTCGACACGCGATCCGATCGTCGCGGGCGCTGCGATGGTTCAGGCGCTCCAGTCCATCGTCAGCCGCGCGGTGCCGCCGCTGGAGCCCGCCGTCGTGAGCGTCACGCGGTTCAGCGCGGGTCACACGCACAACGTGATCCCCGACCGGGCCGAGATCTGCGGCACGACGCGCTGCTTCAGCGAGGAGGTGCAGCATGTCATCATCGCCGAGATGCAGCGCATCTGCGCGCATATCGGGGAGAGCTTCGGCGTCCAGGTCGGGCTGACGCGCGGTGCCTCGCCCTATCCGCCGACGGTGAACGACATGGCGGCGACCGACTTCACCGAGGCCGCCATGCGGGACATCTTCGGCGACGCGACGATCACGCGGGGCCATCCGCCGACCATGGGGGGAGAGGACTTCGCCTTCATGGCGCAGCAGGTGCCCGGCTGTTACGTGCTGATCGGCAACGGCGAGAGCAAGCCGCTGCACCATCCGGGCTATGATTTCGACGATAGCGCGCTGCCGGCGGGTGTCGCCTTCTGGTCGGGTCTGGCGGAGCGGGCGCTGCCCGCCGGTTGAGGGATCGATCCCGTGCGCTCGGCTGGGTTGCGGGGGTTTTCGGCGGATTGCGACTGAGTCTCTCGCCGATTCCCATGCGAAAGACTCGGATACTCCCGGAAAGCCGAGTTGCCGTAAGGGCTTTTAACAAAAGGGTGACAGTTTCGCGGCCTCCTGCTTCACTATGCATACGGATCGTGCAAAAGGAGGATGCCTATGTCTCTGAGCTCGCGGATCACCGAACTGCGCCGCAAGCACGAAAGCCTCTCCCGTGAGATCGAAGTGAAGCAGCGACAGCCCGCTTCGGACGCGTTGCAGATAAAAGCGATGAAACGACGAAAGCTTGAGCTCAAGGACGAAATCGCCCGCCTGTCAGGGCCGCATTGAACGAGCCGGCAGGCCATCACCGAAACGTTAGCCCGCGCTTCGGCGCGGGCTTTTTGCTTCGCCGAGGGTGACGGGCGGCCTATGGTCGGCGCGAACGCCATGCCGGGGATCGATCCGCTCCGGACAGGCAGGACCCAGACCAGAGGAAGCGCCCATGTCACGCCGCAACGCCCATTCGCCCATCGCCCGCCTCGCCGCTATCGCGTTGGCGCCCGCTCTCGCGCTCGGTCTTTTCGCCGGCAGCGCCGGGGCCGGCATGGTGACGGTCGAAAGCCCGCACAGCGTGGCCGAGACTATCGACCGGCTGGCGGCGGCGGTGGAGAAGGCGGGGGCGACCGTCTTCGCGCGGGTCGATCATGGCGCGGGTGCTGCGCGCGTGGGTCAGCCTATCGGCGCGAGCCAGCTCCTCATCTTCGGCAATCCCAAGCTCGGCACGCCGGTGATTTCGGCGGCGCCGACGGCGGGGCTAGACCTGCCGCTCAAGGTCCTGGCCTATGAGGGACCGGACGGCACGGTGATGGTCTATCATGACCCTGCGGATCTGTCCGCGAGCCACGGCGTGCCCGAGGACCACCCGGCGATCGGCAAGATGACCGGCGCCCTCGGCAAACTGACGGGAGCCGCCGCCGCCGAATGAACGGATGCCGCGCTTGGGGCGGGGCGCGGCCGGTAGACCGGTGCGCCGCGATGTCGCGCCTGCGCCCGCGCCCACCCACGTCAGCTTGGGCTGAAAGGTGTGAACAAAGAGAGAACACTGGGTCCTTCAGCTGCGTCCCTTGAGATGTGAGACGTGCTTAGCAATTGAGCGCCTTTGGCGTCGGCAGTTCCTCCCCCGCGTCGTGTTGCGCGCTTGCCGATGGCGGGCCGTGCAGACATGACGGGATAGGTCGGGGCGCGGCGTCGGTCCTGGTGGCTCGGCCTTGCAGGTCTGCCTCCGGTCGTTCCTGAGCAGGCCTCAGCGGGCTGCCTGGTGCGCCTGCGACCGCCGCTCGGATCACGATTCTCCGTGGGGTCGGCGTCTCGATATGCGCCTCGCGCCTCGGTTCGAAGCGGCTTCGCGCGTTGTCTGGCTCGGCGATCCTCGCGGGAGGTCGCCGCGGATCGGGACGTATACGACACTCGGCGGCCATTGGGATTGTCGGGAGTGCCGATCGTCGTCGGCGTGTTGTGGCGTAACGCGGCGCGCCCGCCTCGCCGGTTCCTGCGGCGCAGTGTCGGTGATCGGGGGGCCGCTGAGGCGCGACAATCAAGCCGTTCATGATATGTTCTTGCCTTCTGAGCTATCATGGAATTGGGAGGGGGCGGCGCCCGGGCACTTTGCCGGAACCCCTTTGCGGTCTCGGTTGGTGCCTCACTGCACGGGGTCTTGGGCGGGGTGCGCCGACTGCTGCGCGGATCCGGCCCGGATCGATGCTGTATGTGTTGGTGTCTTGCTCTCGGCGGGCCTCTCCCTCGATCACAGCACGGGAAGGGTCTGATCGTGAAGACTGTGGCCGTGGAGCCGTCGTGCAGGCTGCGCGCGGTGAAGGCCGGTTGCGGCGGTTTCTTCGTCGCAAGGCCCGATATTGGGAGATTCGTTCCGCAAGGTTTCGGGTCTGGGCGTGGGTGTCGAGGCGCGCCGGCGCCAGCGGCCGAGTGTGTCGCAACCGGTTGGTCGCTACCGACACGCCATGCGGCGGCGCCAGGTAGTGCGTCAGTGTGAGAGCCGGTCCGACTGACAGCCCTCGGGCGCCGCTACTTGTCTGGCGCAATGTGCCGCACCGACGCGCCAGGGCACCACGCCGGACCCGCTGATCGAGACCGGCCGGGTAGCGGTACGAAGCGACAGGGGCGCGCGCGTGACGCTTGGTCACCACGGGCGATGGGCTGCCTCGGCGCGGTCGCAGGCGACGCCCTAGAGAGCGCCCCAGGGGGCGCCGCAGAGCCCGTGCGCCTGTTGTTCCTCAGGCGGCCTCGGCCCGGGCGCGGGCCTGGCGGAGGAAGGTCGCTGCGCAGGTGGCGAAGGCGCGGGCGGAGGGCGTGAGGGCGCGGTCGCGACCGGTCGCGGCGCGCGCGGCCTCCGCCACCTCGGCCGGGGCGCGACCGTCCGCACCGAGGATCGCGGCGAGATCGGAGGTGTAGACGGGGGCGCATTCCGGGTGGGGCTGGATCGTCACGGCGTCTGGCGCATCCGGCTCCCCATAGGCGAGCATCGCGAAGGCGCAGTGGTCGCTCTCGGCGAGGATGGTGGCGTCGGCGGGCAGGGCGACGACCTGGTCCTGGTGGATGGCATTGAGCGTCATCGTGAGAGGGGCTTCGGCCATCCAGCCGGGGCGTCGCGTCACCCGATACTCGGTGAGGCCGAGGCCCCAGCCGCGGTCCGACTTCACGGCCCGACCGCCGAAGGCCTCCGCCACGATCTGGTGGCCGAAGCAGATCCCCAGGATCGGGCGGCGCGCCGAGCGGGCCTCGCGGAGGAACATCTTGAGCGTGTCGATCCAGGGCAGGTCGTCATAGACTCCGTGGCGCGAGCCGGTGACGAGCCAGCCATCGCAGACCTCGGCCGAAGCGGGGAAGGCGCCGTCGACGACGGCGAAATGCTCGAAGGCGAAATCGGGCGCGGCCTCGTCGAAGAGCGCCTCCATCATGGCCGGATACTCGCCATAGGCGTTCCGGAGCTTGTCGTTCACCTTGCCGGTTTGCAGCACGCCGATGCGCATGATGTCACTCCCCCTCGCGGCACGCGGGTCGGCCGGACAAATACCTGCCGACGCGCAGAGATAGGACAGCGGCGGCGCGAAACAAAGGGGTCAGGTCGGCAGGGGGTGGAGCGTCACCTGCTGGCGGAGCGTCTCGACGGCCTTCACCTCCTCGCGGAGCCAGGCGAGGAAAGTGGCGACGCGGCGGTCCTTCTCCATGCCCGTCTTGCAGACGAAGCAGAACTGTCCGCCGAGCGCGAGGCCGATGGGAAAGGGCATGACGAGCCGGCCCGCGGCGATGTCGCGCTCGGCGAGGCTGCCGCGGGCGAGGGCGACGCCGCCGCCCTCCATCGCGCCGTCGATGGTGTGATCGGCATTGGAGAACCGGGGGCCGCGGGTCGCCTCGGGCACCGCGCCGAGGCCGGCGGCCTCGAACCAGGCCGTCCAGTCGAGCGTCGGCATCAGGAACTTGATGCTGTCGTCGTGGAAGAGCGGGACCGAGAGGAGATCGGCGGGCTCACGCAGGTCCTCCGCCACTGCGGGCGAGGCGACGGGTACCACGAATTCGTCGATCAGCGTCTCGGTATAGAAGCCCGTGGGTGGTGAGAGGATGAAGCGGATGGCGACATCGACCCCGTCGCGGTCGAAGTCGAGCGTGCGCAGCGACGCGATGAAGCGGAGCTCGATCTCCTGATGGGCGCTGGCGAAGCGGAAGAAGCGCGGCGCGAGCCATTTCGCGGTGAAGGCGGGGCCGGCCGTGACGCTGAGCGCCGTGCCCTCCTTCAGCCGCTCGACCGCGCGCACCCCCTCGGCGAGGGCGGCGAAGCCGTCGGCGGCGCGGGGGGCGAGGGCGCGGCCCGCCTCCGTCAGCTCCACGGCGCGGTTGAGGCGCCGGAAGAGTTCGATGTCCAGGTGCTCCTCGAGGCTCTTGATCTGGTAGCTGAGCGCGGCGGGCGTCACGTGCAGCTCCTCCGCCGCCTTGGCGAAGCTCATATGGCGGGCGGCGGCCTCGAAGGCGCGGAGGGCGGTCAGTGGCGGCAAGCGGGTTTGCACGCTTAAAATCCCCTTGTGTGAACGTGCATGATTACTCGTTTGTCGATGTAAAGTGTAGACGCCATCTTTGCTTTCAACGGGGGATCGATCCCCGGGGTGAAAGGAGACTGACATGAACGAGACGTTTCAGATGCAGTATCGCCCGTATTTCGAGCGCGCGCACAAGCTCCGCGCCGAAGAGACGCGCCGCATCGGGCGCGTGATCTGGAACGGGCTGCGCGCCGTGGCCCACCGCCTGGCCGCGCTCTACCAGACGCCTTCGCGCCGCCGCGCCGGTGCCTGAGCGGGGCGAGGGTTTGGCGGCCGGGCCGGCTGCCGATCCCGTTGCCCGTGCCGCCCGGACCGCACGTTGCGCTGCCCCCGGCGCCGACGGGATCTAAGAGCCCTGAGGCCGAGGCGAGACTTGAATGACAGGCGGCCGCCCGGGCGGTCCGGGCGGCCGTTTTCACGCGATCGCGGTACTCCGCGATCACGGTACCAGAACGTCAGCTGAAGAACTGGCCGCCGTTCGCGCTGATCGTCGAGCCGGTGATGAAGCCCGCCTCGTCGGAGGCGAGAAAGGCCACGCAGCGCGCGATCTCGTCCGCCTCGCCGAGCCGGCCGACCGGGATTTGCGCGATGATGCTCTCACGCACCTTCTCGGGCACCGCCATCACCATATCCGTGGCGATATAGCCGGGGGCGACGACGTTGACGGTGATGTTCTTGCGCGCGCCCTCCTGCGCCAGCGCGCGGGAGAAGCCGATATCGCCGGCCTTGGAGGCGGAGTAATTGGCCTGGGCGAACTGCCCCTTCTGCCCGTTGACGGACGAGATCGTCACGATGCGGCCGAACTCCCGGTCCCGCATCCCGTTCCACACGTTGTGCGTCATGTTGAAGACGCCGGTGAGGTTCGTGTCGATCACCTCGTTCCACTGCTCGGGCGACATCTTGTGGAAGGGCGCGTCGCGCGTGATGCCGGCATTGTTGACGAGGATGCCGACGGGGCCGAGATCGCTCTCGATCTGGGCGACGCCGTCCTTGCAGGCGCCGTAGTCGGCGACGGAGAACTTGTACGTCTTGATGCCGGTCTCGTCGCTGAACTTCTTGGCGGCCTCGTCATTGCCGCCATAGGTCGCGGCGACGTCGTTGCCCGCAGCCTTCAGCGCCTTCGAGATCGCCGCGCCGATGCCGCGCGAGCCGCCGGTGACGATTGCAACTCTTCCCATTGTCTCCTCCTTCTCCTGTGGTTGTTCTTTGGATGTTCACGTCTGCATGCCCAAGCTGACGTGGGTGGGCTCGGGGCTCCCCCACGCCGTTGCAGGCTTGCATCCGCCGCTTGCCGGTGCGTTCTCAGCCGCGCTCGACGCACATGGCGACGCCCATGCCGCCGCCGATGCAGAGCGTGGCAAGGCCCTTCTTCGCGTCCCGCCGCTTCATCTCGTGCAGAAGCGTGGTGAGCACGCGGCAGCCCGAGGCGCCGATGGGATGGCCGATGGCGATCGCGCCGCCATTGACGTTCACCTTGTCCGGATCCCAGCCCATGTCCTTGTTGACCGCCAGGGCCTGCGCGGCGAAGGCCTCGTTGGCCTCCACGAGGTCGAGATCCTCGGGCTTCCAGCCCGCCTTCTCGAGCGCGCGGCGGGAGGCGGGGATCGGTCCCGTGCCCATGATCTTCGGATCGACGCCGGCGGTGGCGTAGCTAACGATGCGGGCGAGCGGCTCGATGCCGCGCTTCTCCGCCTCCTCGGCGCTCATCAGGACCGTGACGGCCGCGCCGTCGTTGATGCCCGACGCGTTGGCGGCCGTGACCGTGCCGTCCTTGGAGAAGGCGGGGCGCAGCTTCTGCATGCCCTCCACCGTGGCGCCGTGGCGGATGTACTCGTCGTCCTCCGTCGTCACGTCGCCCTTGCGGGTGCTGACGGTGACGGGCGCGATCTCGTCCTTGAACCTGCCGGCCTTCTGCGCGGCCTCGGCCTTGTTCTGGGAATTGCAGGCGAACTCATCCTGCATGTCGCGGCTGATCTGCCACTGGCTCGCGACGTTCTCCGCCGTGGTCCCCATGTGATAGCCGTTGAAGGCATCCCAGAGCCCGTCGCGGATCATGGTGTCGATGAACTTGAGATCGCCCATCTTCTGGCCGGCGCGCAAATGCGCAGCATGGGTCGCCTGGCTCATGCTCTCCTGCCCGCCGGCGACGACGATACCCGCATCGCCGAGCGCGATGTGCTGGGCGCCGAGGGCGACGGCGCGCAGGCCCGAACCGCAGACCTGGTTGATGCCCCAGGCGGCGGAACCCTCCGGCAGGCCGGCATGGATATGCGCCTGGCGGGCAGGGTTCTGGCCCTGCGCGGCGGTCAGCACCTGGCCGAGGATCGTCTCGCTCACATCGGACGCGTCGACCCCGGCGCGCTCGAGGGCTGCCTTGATGGCGACAACGCCCAGCTCATGGGCCGCGAGGCTCGCAAAAGCGCCGTTGAAGCTGCCGACGGGCGTGCGCTGGGCGCTGGCGATCACTACATTCGTCATTGGGTCCTCGCTGTGGTTGCGGTTGGCGCCGGCGACCGGGGGCTCCGGGGGGCGTCTTGCCTGTGGATGGGCCGGGCGGCCCAGTCTGGATACGGGACCGGATGGCCCGCGAAGGCGATGCGCCCGCATATGAAGCGGCGCGGGAAGATGTGCCTTGTGGCACGTCAAGATTCTCGGACTGCAACCTAATGGCTCAGGGCGCTGGGTCCAGAGGGGGCGGGCGTCGCTTTTGCGTCTGCCGCGTGACGCTTTCACGATGCTTCAGGTCACATTCTGCGCCGAGATGCGACTAATGGGACCGCGCTGTTGCCCTTGTCAGGAACAAGGTGCAAGGATTTGAGAAACGCTTCCAAAGTAGAGGGGACGCGCTGTGGCTCAGGCTCAGAAGACAGCTCGCAGAAAGGCCGGAGCGGGCGCGCCGGGCAGCGAGCGTGTGGTGATCAAGAAGTATGCGAACCGCCGTCTCTACAATACCGCGCGAAGCTCGTATGTGACGCTGGAAGACCTCTCCAAGATGGTGCGCGATGGTGAGGATTTTGCTGTATTTGACGCAAAGACAGGCGATGACATCACGCATTCGGTTCTGACCCAAATCATCTTCGAAGAAGAGGCGAAGGGTCACAATATGCTGCCGACCAATTTCCTGCGGCAGCTGATCCGGCTTTACGGCGACACGTTGCAAGCGGTGGTGCCAAGCTACCTCGACGCATCGATGGAGGCGTTCGCGCGCAATCAGGAGCGGATGCGCTCCGCCTTCGGGTCCAATCCCGCGCTGCAGAACCTCGAGGCGATGACGCGCTCGAACATGGAGCTTTTCGAGCAGGCCGTGCGGCTCTTCACGCCTTTCGGCAGTGCGGCGGGCGGTGGCGCGGCGGGCAGTGGTGCGTCGGGGCTCAATGTGAAGCCGTCGGAGGCAGGCTCGGCCAGCGGTGCCGGTGCGGCGACAGGTTCGGCTGGGGCTGGGACTGGTGCTTCCGCATCCGGCGGGCAGGAACTCGATGAGCTTCAGCGCCAGCTCAGCGAGATGCAGAGCCGGATCGAAGCGCTTTCCCGCGGACGCTCCTGAACGGCAGCGGTGCCACGACGCTCTCTGTGCCGGGTACGGTCTCCGGCGGGGTGAGCGCCGGCTGGGCGAGATAGAAGCCCTGTCCGAAGGCGATCCCGAGCGACCGCGCAGTCGCCACCGATTGCGGATCCTCCAGCCCTGTCGCGATGGTCGTGATGTCGTTGCGATCGGCGATCGCGAGGCCGGGGCGCAGCATATCGTCCCGCTGCCCGGCGAAGCGCGGGACGTTGAGCGCGAGCTTCAGGAAATCGGGGCGCAGGCTTTCCACGAGGCGAAGGTCGAGCAGGCCCGCCGTGTAGCGGTCGATCGCGATGGCCACGCCACTGTCGCGCAGGCGCTCGGCGAAGGCGCCCACGGCCACCGGATCGTCCGCGAGCGCCGCGGCATCGATCTCAACCACCAACCGCTCCGCGAGGAGCGGGCGGGGACCGTCGGCAGTCACGTCTTGGTCCGTGCCGGCGCCGGCGCAACAACCGGTCGTCAGCATGTCGTGCCACGCCCGGTCGCGCAGCGTCTCCGCCGAGAGGTTGATGCCGAGGCGGAGACGCGGATCGGCGCGGAGGGCGGTCAGTGCTGCGTCTAGGACGAAGCGGTCGACGGCCTGGGCCTCGCCCGCCGCCTGAAGGCCCGGCAGGAACGCCTCCGCCGGCAGCGGCGCCTGCGCTCCATCCTCCCCGCCCGGCAGCGAGACGAGGCATTCGGCGTAGAGTGCGGGCCCATCGGTGCGGAGCGGCAAAACGGGTTGGTAGGTGAGCGCCAGGGCGCCCCGGGCGAGCGCGCGCTGGGCGGTGCGCAGACGCTCCCCCTGCCGGTCGGGCTCGGCCGGCAGAAGGATGGCCCGGCCGCGGCCCCGCGCCTGCGCCTCGGCGAGCGCGCGGGCGGCACTGGCGCCGAGATGGGGCAGGGCGGCTGCGTCGGCCATCGCGCAGCCGGCCGAGGCCGTAACCTCCACCTCCCCGCTCGGCGCGATGAGGGGAGTGCTGCCGATGCGTGTCTGGAGCATGCGCGCGGCGGCGAGGAGCGCCTGGGCCGTGACGCCCGGCAGGATGATCGCGAACTGCCCCCGCCCGGCAGGCCAGCTTCCCGCACCCTCGGGCAGTCCGGACCAGAGCCGCGCCTCGGCTGCGTAGGCGAGGGCGATCGCCACATCCTCCCCGAAGAGCCCGCCGATGGCCGCGAAATCGTCGATCGCGAGCAGGATGAGACCGTGGCCCGTGGCTGGCGCGAGACTGCGCCCGCATTTGGCCCGCTCGGCGAGGTCGTGGCCGGGCGCCCCACCGACCGACCATGCCGCCGGCGCCTCCCGAAAGGCCAGTGCCCCCGTCGCCTCGCCCGGCGATCCGCTGCCACATGCGGGCAGGACGCCCGGTGTGTGCGCCGACGCATCGCCGCCCTCATCCGCCAGACGCTCCGCTACGAGCCCCGCGTGGCGCCATGCAGCGTGCTCGGGCGTGTCTGGAGCATCGACTGTCGTCAGCGGTCCGGGAGCGATCGGCGCATCGAGGGCTGTGGCTGCCGTCGGGACGACGGGCGGCCTCGGCTCACTCCCGCCGGTGGTCAGGCCGTCTGCCCGTGCGCTGCTGGGGCGTCTCTCGGCTGTCATCCCTCTCCCTCTTGGCTCACGCCCTCAGCACATGGTTTGTGGCGGCTGGGGCTGGCGGTATCAGGCGACAAGTCTTAGCGGTTTATGGCAAGATCAGGTGAGCAAAGCATGAATACTCAGGAGGCGACCGCTGGCGCCGACGGGCGCTGCCGCTGGTGCGGAACGGCGCCCGACTATCTAAGCTATCACGACACGGAATGGGGCCGGCCGGAGACCGATGCGCGCGCGCTTTGGGAGAAGCTGGTGCTGGACGGTTTCCAGGCCGGGCTCGCCTGGATCACGATCCTGAGAAAGCGCGAGAATTTCCGCCGCGCCTTTGCGGGCTTCGAGCCGGCAGTCATCGCGCGCTGGGGCGAGGCGGAGGTGGCGGCGCTCCTGACCGATCCCGGCATCGTGCGCAGCCGCGCCAAGATCGAGGCGACGATCGGCAATGCGCGCGCCTGGCTTGCCGTGGAGGAAGACGAGGGCTTCGACCGGTTCCTCTGGCAGTTCGTCGACTTTGCGCCGTTTCAGAACGCGCCGGAGACGGACGCCGAGGTGCCGGCCGAGACGCCGGTCAGCCGCGAGATGTCGAAGGCGCTGAAGGCGCGCGGCTTCCGCTTTTGCGGGCCGGTGATCACCTATGCCTTCATGCAGGCCACGGGGATCGTGAACGACCATGTCGCGGGCTGCCCCGCGCGGGAGCCGTGCGCGGCGGAGGGACGGTTGCTCGACTGGCGCTGAGCGGGCGATTGGGCGATCCGGCAGCCGGGGCGCCGGGGGCCTCAGGCCTCCTCGCCGAAGCGGTTGGCGAGGAGGGCGGTCAGCGCCTCCATCAGCGCGCACGCCTCCGGGCCTTCGGTGGTGATATCGATCTCCGTGCCCTTGGCGGCGGCGAGCATCAGGAGGCCCATGATGCTGTCGCCCGCCACCGTCTGCCCGTCGCGGCTGACGCGGGCGGATGCGTCATGCGCCTCGACGCATTCCACGAAGCGGGCGGAGGCGCGGGCGTGGAGGCCCTTTGCGTTCACGATGGCGAGCGTGCGGCTCGGCATGCTGAACGGTCACTCGGATGCGGCGGGCTCGAGCATGCGGCCCGCGCTGTCGATGTACTTCTTGCCGGCTTCGAGCGCGCTGTGGGCAGCCTCCGCCAGCGTGCGCTCGCGGCACTTCGCGAGCTTGATGAGAAGGGGCAGGTTGGCGCCGTAGATGACGTCGATACCGGGGCGCGTCATGGCGCCAAGCGCGAGGTTGGACGGGGTGCCGCCGAACATGTCCGTCACCAGGACCACGCCGGCGCCGGTATCGACCTCGGCCACGGCCGCGTCGATCTCGCCCTGGCGGGCGTGGAGATCGTCCGCCGGCGCGATCGGGATGGCGCGGGCGTTCTGGAGGGGGCCCACCACATGCTCGAGCGCCTCGAGAAGCGCGCCGGCCAGCGCGCCATGCGCCACGATGACGATGCCCAGGCGGGGCGCGGGCGTCTCCGCGTCCTCGGGCGGCACGCCGGGGCGCAGCTGCTGCGCGGTCATGCTGCGCCGCTCCCGCCGACGCCGCGCCGCGGCGCAGCGTCGCCGCGATCGAGCTCGCGATGCCGGAGCCCCGCCGGCCAGCCGCCGCTTGCCAGGCGCGCGGCCAGCCGCTCGACCACGGTCACGGAGCGGTGGCGGCCGCCGGTGCAGCCGAGCGCCACGGAGAAGTAGACTTTTCCTTCGTCTGCATAAGCGGGCAAGAGCATCTCCAAGAGATCCGCGACACGCTCGAAGAAGGGCGCGAAGCGAGGGTCTGCGGCAACGTAGTCCTGCACGTCCGAGTGGCGACCGTCGAGGTCGCGGAGCCGCTCGTCCCAGTAGGGATTGCGCAGGAAGCGACAGTCGAGCACCACATCGGCGCCGTCGGGCACGCCGCGCTTGTAGCTGAAGCTCGAGAGGGTGATGGCGGGGCCGCGTGCGGCGAGGCCGGGGCGCCCGCCGGCGACGGCGCCGCCGAAGCGGGTGGCGATCTCGGCCTTGAGCTGATGCGGGGAGAGGGCGCCGGTATCGATGACCACGTCCGCCTCCGAGCGGATCTCGGTCAGGAAGTCGCGCTCGCGCGCAATGCCCGTCTCCACGTCCTCCGCGGGAGCCAGCGGGTGGCGGCGCCGCGTCTCGGAAAAGCGGCGGGCGAGGCGCGCATCGTCGCAGTCGAGGAAGACGAGCACGGCGCTGCCGGTATGGGGCGAGGCGCGGAGGCGGCCGAGGAGGGCGTGCAGCCCGCTCGCCGAGAAGCCGCGCGTGCGTGTCTCGAGCCCGAGCGCGAGGGGGCGTCGGCCCGGGCCGTCGGGGCCCGCCTCGGCCAGGAGCGCGTCGACGAGCGGCAGGGGAAAGTTGTTGATTGCCTCGAAGCCGAGGTCCTCGAGCGCGTTGATCGCGGTGGTGCGCCCGGCGCCGGAGAGGCCGGTGACGAGGACGACTGTGGCCGGCGGCGGCGTCGCGGCCGTCCGCCCCGTGGCTTGCGCCGCGGCCCTGGTCTCGGGCGGCGCGAAGGTGGGGTCAGCCATGGGCGCGCTCCGCCGCGGCGGCCGGCCCCGCATGCAGCGCCGGCGCCGCCGTGGGCGGTGCGAAGGCCGGGTCTGGCAGGGCGCCCGTGCGCAGGATGGCGAGGAGCGCGGCTGCATGGAGCGGCGGCGCGGCGGCGAGGACGGGAATCGCGATGCCGCCCGGAAGCGAGAGCCGGAAGGGCTCCGGCATCCGGCCGTCGGGCGCCTCGGCCAGATCCGCGGCGAGCCAGAGCGGCGCCTCCGCCCGATAGGGATGATGGAGGATGCCCGCGCCGCGGAGTTCCACGAGGCCGGCGAGGCCCGGTGGCGGGCGCATCACGAGCCCGCCCTGCCCGTCGGCCGCGAGCAGCACCCGATCATCGGCGACGAGTTCCGCGCCGAGGGCTACGAGTTCGAGCGCGAGGCGGGTCTTCCCGCTGCCGGACGGGCCGAGGATCAGGAGGCCGTGCGGTCCCAGCGCCACGGCGCTGGCATGGAGTGGTGGGTTGGCGGTCGCGTCCGGGCCGGTCATTCGGGGAGCTCCACGGTGAAGCGCGCGCCGAGGGGGGCGGGCCCCTCCGGCCCGTCATGCAGCATGTCGTCGCCCATGTCGTCGACGGGCGCCGAGTGCGCGTGCCGAGACTGCTCCTCGGCCGCCCAGTCGTTGGTTTCTTGCGCGGCCTCGGTCTCTTGCGGCCAGAGATTCTCGGCCCAGATCCGGCCCGAATGCGCCTCCACGATCTGGCGGCAGATGGAGAGGCCGAGACCCGAATGGTTGCCGAAGCTGTGCTCCGGACGCTCGGAGTAGAAGCGCTCGAAGACAGTGCGCAGATTGTCCGGCGGGATGCCGGGGCCGCCATCGGTGACGGTCACGCGCACGCCGCCCTCCAGCGCCTCGCCCACGACGCGGATGGTGCTGCCCTCGGGCGAGAAGGAGAGCGCGTTGTCGAGGAGGTTGGCGAAGACCTGTGCGAGGCGCCCCTCGAGCCCGCGGGCGACAAGGCCCTCGGACGGCACGTCGAGCTTGACGTCGACGCCCACCTTCTCGCCCTGCGTCTCGGTCACCGTGACGAGACGGTCGAGCAGCGCGCCGAGGTCGAATGTCTCCATCCGTTCGCGCACCAGCTCCGCATCCAGACGGGACGCGTTGGAGATGTCGGTCACCAGCCTGTCGAGGCGCATGACGTCGGACATGATGACGTCGAGGAGCTTCTGCCGCTGCTCCGGCGTCTTGGCATAGCTCATTGTCTCGATGGCCGAGCGCATGGAGGTGAGCGGGTTCTTGATCTCGTGCGAGACGTCGGCGGCAAAGCTCTCGATCGCCTCGATGCGGCGGTAGAGCGCCTCCGTCATGCGGATGATGGCTGCCGAAAGATCCCCGATCTCGTCGGTCCGGCGGGTCATGTCCGGCACTTCGACACGCTCCGGATTGAGCGGGCGCGCGGTGGAGGTGCCGGCAGGGTCAACCGCGCGCGCGAGGCGGCGGATGGGGCTGGCGATCGTGTTGGCGAGGAGCACGGAGAGCCCGACCGAGACCATCGCCGCGATCACGAAGATCTGCAGGATGCCGATGCGCTCACGCTCCACCACATCGTTGATGTCGTCGCCCTCCGTCGAGAGGAGGAGGACGCCGATCACGGTCTTGAAGCGGCGTACGGGGATTGCGACCGTCACGATAAGGTTCTGCTGGGAGTTGACGCTGACCGAGTTCGCGACCCGTCCGAGGGCCGCTTCGCGCACCTCGGACGGCGTCAGCTCGGCGGCTTCGGCCACCTCGGAGTAGAGCCGGTCCCCGCCGGAGGTCTCCGTGGGCAAGATGAGCCCGTCGTAGAAGTCCTCGAGCCATTCGATGATGTCGAGCTGCTGGTCGGACCCCGGCGGCGGCAGTTCGGAGACGACCACCGGACCGCTGCCCGAGGCGTCCTGCCGGGTGTCGCTGACGAGGTTGAGCTCCGTATCGTAGAGCCGGGCGCGCGTCCGGGTCGGCTGCGCGAGGCGATTGAGGATGACGGAGGCAAGCTCGCGGTCGAGCTCGGGCCGCTCGAGCGCGGAGGCCGGGATGTCCTCACCGTAGTCCCCGGCGCTCTCGGCGATCGTGAAGGCGATGATCTGGCCCTCGATCGCCAGGCTGCGCACCCGCTGTTCGATCAGCCCGGTGCGGAACTGGTTGAGATAGAGGACGCCGAAGACGAGCACGGCGAGGCCGAGCAGATTGAAGAAGATGATGCGGCGCTGGAGCGAGGAGAACGGCGCCGAGCGGCGCAGACCCATGAGGATCCGCTCACGCGTCGACGCCGGACGTGGGCGCGCGTCGAGGCCGAAGAAATCGGCCCCCCGCATGATCGCCGCTGCGCGAGACATGGTCTCGTTACTCAAGCTTCCTTGTACCTGTAGCCGACGCCGTACAGCGTCTCGATCGAGTTGAAGCTGTCGTCTACATCACGGAACTTCTTACGAATGCGCTTAATGTGGCTGTCGATGGTGCGGTCATCCACATAGACCTGGTCGTCATAGGCCGCATCCATCAGCTGGTCGCGGCTTTTAACGAAACCCGGGCGCTGGGCGAGCGCGTGCAGGATCAGGAATTCGGTGACCGTAAGGGTCACGGGCCGGCCGTCCCAGGTGCTCGAATGGCGCATCGGATCCATTTCGAGCCGGCCGCGGCGCAGCACCTTGTCGGTCTCGGCCCGCTCGGCGGAGGTTTCGGGCAACGCCTCGCGGCGGCGCAGGACCGCGCGGATCCGCTCGACAAGCAGGCGCTGGGAGAAGGGCTTTCTGACGTAGTCGTCCGCGCCCATGCGCAGGCCGATCACCTCGTCGATCTCCTCGTCCTTGGAGGTGAGGAAGATCACGGGCAGCTCGCTCTTGAGGCGCAGGCGTCTCAGAAGCTCCATGCCGTCCATCCGCGGCATCTTGATATCGAGTATCGCGAGGTCGGGCGGCGTCTGTGTCAGCGCGGTCAGCGCGCTCGCCCCGTCGTTATACGTCTTGACCTCGTAGCCCTCGGCCTCGAGCACCATCGAGACGGAGGTTAGAATGTTGCGGTCGTCATCGACCAGGGCGATCGTGGCCATGCCTCTCCCTCGAGCCGCGCCGAACATTCCGGCGCTCATCGAGCCCGGGCATTCAAATAGCGCCTTGATGCGGAGAAAACACCATCGTCCGGGCAGCGACAAGGCCAAGGCGTGGCGGAAGAATGGCTTGACCTGCAATGTGCGGCGTCGGGTTGCAGTTGCGAAACGCGCTTCGAGGGGCCGTAGCGGTTCGGAAATGGAACTCTTGTCCGCTGCAACGCCAACACGGGGTGGACGCGCCGTCGCCTATCGTCATAAATCCGCGCCGCAACGCATGAGAAATCTTCGGCGTTACGGTTAAGCGACAGCGACTGCGTTTCTGCGTGGCGTCGGCTGGCGAGGACGACTGCTGGCGGGTCGAAGGTGCCGCCGCCCCCCTGACACTCGGACAATTCGGAGGAACGACGTGATGCAGACCGGTACGGTGAACCCGGGGGCCCGCCTCGAGGACATGGGGCTCGAGGGGCTCGGTCACGTCTACTACAACCTGACCGATGCGGGGCTCGTCGAAGCCGCGATCGTGCGGGGAGAGGGCAAGCTCGGTCAGGGCGGCACGCTTCTGGTCGAGACCGGCAAGCACACGGGCCGCAGCCCCAAGGACAAGTTCGTGGTGCGCGAGCCGTCGGTCGAGGCGGATGTCTGGTGGGACAACAACAAGCCGATGGCGCCTGAGCATTTCGAGGCGCTCTACCAGGACATGATCGCCCATATGAAGGGCCGAGACTACTTCGTGCAGGACCTCTATGCGGGGGCCGACCCCGAGCACCGGCTGAATGTGCGGCTGATCAACGAGCTCGCCTGGCACAACCTCTTCATCCGCCACCTGATGCGCCGGCCCGAGCGGTCGGAGCTTGCCGGGTTCACGCCGGAGTTCACGGTGATCAACTGCCCGGGCTTCAAGGCGGATCCTGCGCGCCACGGCTGCCGGACCGAGACGGTGATCGCCGTAAGCTTCGAGCGGAAGATGATCCTGGTCGGCGACACCTCCTATGCCGGCGAGAACAAGAAGGGGATCTTCTCGGTCCTCAACTTCCTCCTGCCGGGCAAGGGGGTGATGCCGATGCATTGTTCGGCCAACCACGCGGTGGGCGACGAGAGCGAGGCGGCGATCTTCTTCGGGCTCTCGGGGACGGGCAAGACGACGCTCTCGGCGGATCCGGAGCGTGTGCTCCTCGGCGACGACGAGCATGGCTGGACAGACAAGGGCATCTTCAATTTCGAAGGCGGCTGCTACGCCAAGACGATCAGCCTGAGCGCCGAGGCGGAACCGGAGATCTTCGCGACGACCTCGAAATTCGCGACCGTGATCGAGAACATGGTCTACGATCCGGAAACGCGGGCGCTGGATTTCGAGGACGACAGCCTGACGGCGAACATGCGCTGCGCCTATCCGCTGCACTACATCTCCAACGCCTCAAGCACGGGGCTGGCGGGGGTTCCGAAGAACATCGTGATGCTGACCTGCGACGCCTTCGGCGTGATGCCGCCCATCGCGCGGCTGACGCCCGCGCAGGCGATGTACCATTTCCTATCGGGTTTCACGGCCAAGGTGGCAGGCACGGAGAAGGGGCTGGACACGGCCGAGCCGACCTTCTCCACCTGCTTCGGTGCGCCCTTCATGACGCGGCGGCCGGAGGTCTACGGCGCGCTTCTGCGCGACAAGATCGCGGCGCATGGCTCGACCTGCTGGCTGGTGAACACGGGCTGGACCGGCGGGGCGTATGGCGAGGGCAGCCGCATGCCGATCCGCGCGACGCGCGCGCTCCTCACCGCGGCGCTCGACGGCAGCTTGGGTAGCGTGGAGTACCGTACCGACCCGAATTTTGGCTTCGAGGTGCCGGTCTCGGTGCCGGGCATCGAGGACAGCCTGCTCGACCCGCGTTCGACCTGGGGCGACCCGGCGGCCTATGACGCGCAGGCGGCGAAGCTGGTCGGCATGTTCGTGGAGAACTTCGCGCAGTACGAGCCGCATGTCTCCGACGATGTGAAGGCCTGCGCCCTGAAGGCGGCCTGAGCGTAAGCGCCCGACGCGGGTCGGGGCGTCCCGACGCGTCCAGGGGTTTCCGAGGGCTCCAAAGGCGAGGCAAGCGGCGACCGGCCCCTCTGGCCGGTCACTTTTTTCGCAGCCGCCCTTTGCAGTCGCGACACCTTTCGTCGGGGGCCGCGGCGGCTGTGAGGTCGATGTCGCGGCGGCGGTTTCTCCGGCACCGTCGGTGGCTTCGCCGTCGGGATGGATCGTCGCCGCGTCGAGGCGCTCCTCGGGCGGGCGGCGCCCAATCGGTAGGGCGCGCGCTCGCCTGCCGTCCCACCCTGCGGGCTTGACACCGAAACGGCGGGGCGCGAGGGGCGGGCGCATGGGACAGCGATACGCGATGGCGGCGGGGCATCCGCTGACGCTCGAGGCGGGGACGGAGGTTCTGGCCGCCGGTGGCACGGCTGTGGACGCGGTCGTCGCCGGTGCCTTCATGGCGATTGTGGCGGAGCCGGTGCTGGCCGGGCTTCTGGGCGGCGGCTTTCTCATGCGCCGCACGCCGGCAGGCAGGGTGCGCTTTCTCGACATGTTTGTGGATACGCCGGGGCGGGCGCGGCCGGCGCGGGAGGCGGATCTGCGCGAGGTGGTCGCCGATTTCGGTGGGGTGACGCAGGGCTTTCACATCGGCGCTGCGACCATTGCGGTGCCGGGGCTCGCCGCGGGGCTGGCCGAGGCGCATGGCGCGGCCGGGCGCTTGCCCTTCGCGGAGCTTCTGCAGCCCGCGGTTCGGGCGGCCCGGGAGGGCGTCACGCTGACGGAATTCCAGGCCCAGCTCGGGCGGATCGTGGCACCGATCGTCGCCGCGAGCCCGGCCGCACGGGCGCTCAACTGCGATGCGGAGGGTGTCCCGCTCGGCGCGGGGGCCGTGCGACGGAACCCGGATCTTGCCGATGTACTCGAGGTCATGGGTCATGAAGGGGCCGGGTTCGTCTCGCGGGGCGAGGTGGCAGCGGGGCTCACGGCCCTGGCCGAGGACGGCGGGCACCTTACGCGCGACGACCTTCGGCGCTGGCGTGCGGTGGCCCGGACGCCGCTCGAGGAGCGGCGCGGCGGCGTGACGCTGGCGCTCAACCCCGCGCCGGCGCTCGGTGGCGCGCTCGTGGGCTTTCCGCTGGCGCTCCTCGGCGGATCGCCGTCTGCGGCCGAGATCATGCGGGCCTTTGCGCTCACGGCGGAGGCGCGGGGGGAGAGCGGGATCGACCGGGACCCCGCGGCGGGAACGGCCTGGCTCGGCCGGGAGCGCGAGGTGGCGCGGTATCGCGCCCGGCTTGCCGCGCTTTCCGGCCGGCCGGTGGCGCGGCGGGGGACGACGCATCTCTCGGCGATCGACGCCGAGGGCGGGGCGGCGGCACTGACGCTGTCGAACGGCGAGGGCTGCGGGCTGATCGTGCCGGGGACGGGCATCATGCCGAACAACATGCTGGGTGAGGAGGATCTGGTGCCGGGGCTCGGCCAGGGACGCCCCTTCGACTGGCCCCGCTCGGCGCGGCTGGCCTCGATGATGGCGCCGCTTTGCGCGAGCCGGGGGGACGGGGCCTTCTGGGTGCTGGGCTCGGGCGGGTCGAACCGGATCCGGACGGCGCTCGCGCAGGTGCTGCTGCGGCTTCTCGACCTCGGAGCGCCGATGGCCGAGGCGATCGCGGCGCCGCGGCTCCATGTGGAGGGCGAGGGCCCGGAGGCGGTGCTGGACTATGAGCGGCCGGGGCTGGGGGCCGGGGAAGAGGCCGCGCTGCAGGACGCCTGGGCGACGCTCAGGGGCGTCGCGGCACCCGAGCGCGATGACGGGGAAGCTTGGGCGGCGCTGCGCGCGAGGGGCTGGGAGGCGCCCTCGATGTTCTTCGGCGGCGTGCATGGCGCGATGTGGGAGGCGCGGGGCGGGTTGCAGGCCGCGGGTGACCCGCGCCGCGCGGGCGTCGCGGCGACGGCCTGAGCGGCGGCCTGAGCGACGGGCGGCGTCGCGGGCGGGCCAACGGACGCCCCGTGCCGGTTTCTGCGAAACCGCCGCCGGCCCGCCCGCCAGCCGCGCCCATCCGATGCGCCCGTGATGGCGTGGCATGTGGTGGGGCGGTTGGCGCCTTGCCTCGGCGCACGCCGCGCCATCTCTTGGGCTCGGGAGCAGCGGGAGGCGGCGATGAGCACGGAACTCTACGGCATCATCGAAATCGTGATGTTCTTTGGCGGCGTGATGGGCTTTGCGGTCTATCAGCTCTGGGCGATCAAGAAGATGAACCGTGAAGACCGCGAGGCGCGGGAGCGGGGCGAGGATCCAGCCGAGAAGGCCCGGGTGAAGAACAGCAGGACCCGCGAGGACGTCTTCTGGGACACGATCACGAAGCCGCGGCCGAAGCCTGGCGGCAAGGGCTGAGGGCCGTGCGTCTCCCGGTGAGGCTCGCGGCCTGGCCGCGGGGGGTGCCCTACTCGGAGGTGCTGCGCGATGCGCGGGCGGCGATCGTGGACGATGGCGAGCCGGATGCCTATCGCGTGGCGGGCTTCGAAGCGTGGATCGCCCCGGCGGCGGAGGGGGTCGAGCCCTGGCTCTGCCTGCCGATCCGGGCATTGGTCGAGCATGAGCCGTCGGGTGCCGTGCATCTGAGCGCGCGGCCGCTTTCGGTGAGGGGGGCGAAGGATCTGGCCGCCTTCGCGATGGCGCCACCGGACTGGCTGGCGCCGGGCCCGCTCGGGGCGCTCGTCGAGGCCGCGGGGTTCGCGGCGGTGCGCGAGCCGGGTTTCGCCGACCGTGTGCTGCTGATGCCTTCCTTCCTCGGTTTTGCCTATGAGAGCGCGGCGGAGACGCTGGCGGCGGAGGGGCCTTCGCCGGCGGCGTTCGCGCGGATGCTGAGTGCCGTGCGCCTGCCGGGGGCGACGCGGTTCGAGATCGAACGGGACCTGATGGTGCTCTCGATCCTGATCGGCGAGGCGCTCGGGATCGGCTTGGAGTTCGTGGCGGAGGGGGTGTGAGCGGTGGACTGGGCTTGCCGGAGGACGGGGCTTGCCGGAGGACGCCCCGTGCCGGTGTCTGCGACACCGCCGCCGGCCCGCCCGCCAGCCGCGCCCCCAGGCGGCGCGGGCAGGGTGGCGATGCGGTTCGTCAGGGGCGGCGGGGCATCCGCATGGGCAGCATCGCCTTGACGACGGGCGAGGCGAAGCGGGGGCCGTGGAACGTCTCGTGCACGGCCGGCACGCGGGCGCCCAGCAGCGTCGTCTCGATGGCGGCGCGGGTGTAGAAGGGAGCGTCCTCGAAGCCGCGCATTAGCCTCGGTGCCGCCTCGCTCTGCGTCTTGCGCCGGACGCCCCAGAAGCCGGACGGCAGGCGGTGCCGTGCGGGCGGGTCGAAGGGCTCGGGCGCGCCGTCCGGGGCGATACGCCGGGCGATGCTGTGCTCCGTGCCGTCCGGATAGGTCATGTCGTAGAGAAGGGCGGCCGCCCCGTCCGGCAGGGTGGCGCGCGACCAGTCCCATCGGCGAAAGCCGTCCTCCAGCATCTCCGTGCCGCTGTTGGTGTCGATATAGCCGTGGCCCGACCAGGCGAGGGCAGGCTCGGCGACGGTCACTTCCGCACGGGCGAGCGGGGCGACGGGCTCCCAGCGGTGGCGGCCTGCGGGATCGAGCGCATGGGCTTCCCGGCCGAGCGCCTGCGGATGGAGGACGACGCGGCCGCGCATGGGATAGGGCAGGAGGCGCGGGAAGGGGGAGGAGCGTTCGTCGAAGTCGAGCGCGAGGCGCGTGCCGTCCCATGAGAGCGCGGAGGCGCCGACGCGGAAATGTGCGGGTCCTCGGTCGAGGGCGGCGCGCCCACGCTCGGTCATCGCCCAGTGATGGCGCCGGGGACCGTAGAGGCAGACATTGATGCAGACATGGTCCTGCGGGTCCCGGTGCCCGGCCCACCAGTAATAGGGAGAGAAGACGGAGCCGACGAAGGCGATGACCGTCAGGCCGTGCTGCCCGTCGTCCGAGAGCGCGTCGAGATACCACCAGAGATACCCGCCGGGCGGGACGGGCGCATCGAAGCGAGGTGCGCCATCGCAGCCTCTGCCGCGAGGCGGCCCGAGAGGGTCGCCATCGGGGCGCCCGCTCCCGGATGCGCGCTGCCCCCCGCGAGGAAGAGCCCCGGGATGCGTGTCACCGTCGCCGCCCGCCGAAAGCTCGCGAAGGGGCCGTGGGTCGCCTCCCCGTAAAGCGCCCCGCCCGTCCCCGGAAAGAGGGCCGCGAAGTCCTGCGTGCGGGTCAGCCGCGTCGCCTCCGGCGCGAGCGAGAGCGAGAGGCCCGCGCGCGCCATCAGCGCTTCGGTCTGCTGGCGGCATGTCTCGATCTCCTCGTCGCTGGGGGCGGTGCGGCCGTCTCGGGCGCCATCGCCGGTGGCCGGGGCGTTGACCTGGACATGCAGGCGCTCGGGCCCTGGCGGGGCTGCGCCCGTGTCCGCGTCGCGGTCCATCGCACAGACATAGGTGGTGGGATGTTGCGGCAGGCGGCCGGCCGCCATCGCCGCGAACTCGGCCGCGTAGTCGGGACCGAAGAAGATGGTGTGGTGGCTGAGCGGGAAGCCTGCTGGCTGGGCGACCGCGCTCCAGACGAGGGCGGAGAAGGAGCGGTTGGCCGACGGCACGGGGCGAATTGCCCGCCGCGGTGCCTCGCCGAGGAGGCCCGCGGGAAGCGCCGCGGCATCGCCGTTGAAGACGATGGCATCCGCCGCGAGCCGCTCGCCGTTCTCTAGGACGACGCCGCTTGCCCGGCCGCGCTCGGTCTCGATGCGCGCGACGGGGGTGTCGAGGCGGATCCCGGCGCCCGCGCGTTCCGCCTGCCGCGCGATGGCGGCTGCGAGGGCCGACATCCCGCCATCCACCGTCCAGACGCCCAGCCGCTCGACATGCGCGATGAGCATGAGCGTGGCCGGTGCCGCGAAGGGGGAGGAGCCGCAATAGGTGGCGTAGCGGGCGAAGAGCTGCCGGAGGCGCGGGTCTTCGAGCTTGTCCGCGAGCACGCGGAAGAGCGTGGCGGTGGGGCGTGCACGCAGCAGTGCCGGCAGGCCGCGGAGGCCGATGCGGCGGACGACGTCGAGCGGGCTCGGTCGCGGCGCTTCGACGAAGCTTGGCCGGAAGATCTCCCAGCTCTCGGCCGTGGCGGCGGCGAAACGGCGATAGCGCGCGGCCTCCGCCCCGCCGGCGAGCGACTCGACGGCGGCCACCGTCTCCTCGAGGTCGGCGAAGAGGTCGAAGCGGCTCCCATCCGGCCAGGCGTGGCGGGCGAGGACGCGGGCGGGGCGGAGGGTGACCTCGGTCGAGAGATCGGTGCCGGCGGCGGCGAAGAGATCCTCGAAGACTGGGCGCATCGTGAAGACCGTGGGGCCCGCCTCCACTGCGCGCCCAGCGACGGGCAGGGTACGGGCCTTGCCGCCGATATGCGACGCGCGCTCGAGCACCGTGACGTCGCAGCCCTGAACCGCAAGGCGCAGGGCCGCAGCGAGGCCGCCGAAACCGGCCCCGATGACCGCGACGCGCGGTGCCTGCATGCGCTCGCCCTCCGCCGTTGGGCGCCCCGAACCGCCGATCGTGCGGAGACGGTGCGCGGTGCTTCCTAAGTGACACATGCTAGTGTAAGGTTTAGCTGACAGCAACGAATGACAGGTAGCCGTTACGTTGTGACGCGCTACCGGGCGATGCCGCCGAACGGGAGGATGCCATGGACGAGGGATCGCGCATCGAGGCCGCGCTGGACCGGGCGCTGGCCCATGCGGAGGCGCCGGGCGCGCCGCCGCTACTGGCCGAGGCGCTGCGTCATGCGGTTTTTCCGGGCGGTGCGCGGGTCAGGGCGCGGCTCTGCCTTGCCGTCGCGCGGGCCTGCGGGGAGCCAGAGCCCGCGGCGGCGGATGCGGCGGCGGCGGCCATCGAGCTCATGCATTGCGCAAGCCTCGTTCATGACGATCTGCCTTGCTTCGACGACGCGGAGACGCGGCGCGGCAAGCCATCGGTCCATTCGGTCTATGGCGAGCCGCTTGCGGTGCTGGCGGGTGATGCGCTGATCGTTCTCGCCTTCGAGACGCTTGCGCGGGAGGCGGGGCGCGACGGGCAGATTCTCGGCCGGCTGGTGACGATCCTCGGCCGGGCGACCGGCATGCCGGGGGGCATCTGCGCGGGCCAGGCCTGGGAGAGCGAGGACTTTATCGACCTCTCCGCCTATCAGCGCGCCAAGACGGGGGCGCTCTTCGTTGCGGCCTGCGCGGCCGGGGCGACGGCGGCGGGCAAGCCCGCGGCGCGGTGGACCCCGCTCGGCGACCGGCTGGGTGAGGCCTATCAGGTGGCGGACGATCTGCGCGACGCGATCGGCGACGCGGCGGCGCTCGGCAAGCCGGTGGGTCAGGACGAGGCGCATGACCGGCCGAACGCGGTAGGCTCTCTGGGGCTCATGGGTGCCAAGGCCCGGCTCGACGCGCTCGTGACCGCAGCGGTCGATTGCATCCCGGACTGCCCGGGCCGGCCGCTGCTCGAAGCGCTGGTGCGCTCGGAGGCGAAGCGGCTGGTGCCGCCCGAGCTTGCGGCGCAGCTTGCGGGCGAGGCCGGCTGAGGTGGCCGATGGCGGCCGGGGCGGTAGCATTGCGGGGGAGGGGCTCGGCGTGCTGCCGGCCATGCCTGCGCCGAAGCCCGGCGGGCTGATCGCACACCTCTCGGACCGCTACGCCGCCTGGCGCAACAAGGTCATTCGCAGTCAGGCCTTTCAGCGACACTGCGCCCGCAACCCGCTGCTGCGCCCGGTAGCGAACCGGGAGGCGCGGGCGCTCTTCGATCTGACGGCGGGCTTCGTCTACAGCCAGGTGCTGCTGGCGATGCTGCGCCTCGGGCTTCTCGATGCGCTGGAGGCAGGCCCCGCGAACACCGAGGAGCTGGCCGCCGGCGCCGATATGGCACCGGAGCCAGCGGCTCGGCTGCTGGAGGGCGCTGCGGCGTTGGGACTGATCGAGCCTGCGGCGGCGGGGGCGGACGGCGCGCCACGCTGGCGGCTCGCGATGTCGGGCGCCGCTCTTCTCGCCAATCCCGGCGCCATGGCGATGATCCGCCATCATGACATGCTCTACCGCGATCTTGCGGAGCCGGAGGCGCTTCTTCGCGGTGAGACGGACCCTGAGATCGGCCGATTCTGGGCCTATGCGCGGGATCCCGGCGGGCAGGAGGGGCTGGCGCAACGGTTCGGTGCCGAGGCGGTCGGCGCCTATTCCGAGCTCATGGCCGCAAGCCAGGCCTTCATCGCCGAGGATGTGCTCGACCGTCTGCCGCTCCGCCGCTACCGGCGCCTGCTCGATATCGGCGGCGGCGAGGGCGCGTTCCTCATGGCTGCCGCCGCGCGGGCGCCCCGGCTTGAGCTCCGCCTCTTCGATCTGCCTGCGGTGGCCGAGCGGGCTCGGGACCGCTTCGACGCGGCCGGGCTCGGCGCGCGGGCCGAAGCGCAGGGCGGGGACTTTTTCGCGGACCCGCTGCCAGAGGGCGCCGATGCCGTGAGCCTCGTCCGCGTCCTTTACGATCACGATGACGCCTTCGCGCTCGCCCTGCTCGGCCGGGCGCGGGCCGCGTTGGCCCCCGGTGGGACGCTAATTCTGGCCGAGCCCATGGCGGGGCTGGCGGGGGCAGGGCGCGTCGGCGCGTATTTCTCCTTCTATCTGATGGCGATGGGATCGGGCCGCGCGCGCCGGCCGGAGGAGCTGATGGCGCTGGCGGAAGCGGCGGGCTTCAAGCGCCTCCGTCGTCACCGCACGGCCCGGCCGATGCTGACCGGCCTGATCACGGCCCGCGCCTAGGGCATGGGCGAAGGTCGCGCCCTCGATCTCGCTCAAAGGTTGCTAATCGCTAGCGTCCCTGCATTGAGTGTCAGCTCTGATTGACGCATACTGGCGTGAAGCCAGGCTGACACTGGCGAGATTTACAGAGACAAGGCCGGTCATCGGCCGCGATGGGAGGTTCTGGATGGAAGCGCAGGCGGTCGTGCTGGAGGAGCCGCGCAGGTTGGCGCTCCGCACCCTCGCGCTCGAAGCCGCGGGGGAGGGCGACATCGTTGTCGAGACCCTCTTCTCCGGCATTTCCACCGGCACCGAGAAGCTGCTCTACGAAGGCCGCATGCCGAGCTTCCCGGGCATGGGCTACCCGCTGGTCCCCGGTTACGAAAGCGTTGGCCGCGTGGTGCAGGGCGGCGGCGGGTTCGCGGCAGGCGAGACCGTCTTCGCCCCCGGTGCGCGCTGCTACGGCGATGTGCGCGGGCTCTTCGGGGGCGCCGCCGAGCGCATGGTGCTGCCAGCTGCCCGCGCGATTCGCGTCGAGGAGAGCCTCGGCGCGCAGGGTGTTCTGGTGGCGCTGGCCGCGACTGCGCATCATGCGCTCCATGATTGCGGCAGGCGCGCGCTGCCCGATCTGGTGATCGGCCATGGCGTGCTCGGCCGCCTCATCGCCCGTCTCTCCGCCGCCTTCGGTCACGCGCCGGTGGTGCACGAGACCGAGGCGTCGCGGCGGGGTGGGGCCGAGGGCTACGAGGTCGCCGCGCCCGAGGATGACGACGGCCGTTATGCCCGGGTGCTCGATGCCTCCGGCGCCGAGGGTACGCTCGACCGGGCGGTCGCCCGGCTCACGAAGGGCGGCGAGATCGTGCTCGCGGGCTTTTACGAGCATTCCCTCAGCTTTGCCTTCCCGCCCGCCTTCATGGCCGAGGCGCGCATCCGGATCGCCGCCGAGTTTACCGCCGAGGACATGGCCGCCGTCACCGGGCTGGTGGCCGAGGGCGCGCTCTCGCTCGACGGCCTGATCACTCACAGCCGGCCCGCCGGCGATGCCGCAGCGGCCTACGAGACCGCCTTTGCCGACCCCGCCTGCCTCAAGATGACGCTCGACTGGAGGACCACCTCATGACCGCAGCCGATGGCGCCGGTACGCCGCCGGACCTCTCCGATGCCGTGGAGAGCCGCTCGTTCGACGACATGACCCGCGCGCTGCGCGAGGAGGCCGCCGAGGAGCCCGATGCGCCCATCACCGGGGAGGTGAAGAAAGAGACGCAGATCATTGCGATCTATGGAAAAGGCGGTATCGGGAAGTCATTCACCCTCTCGAACCTCAGCTACATGATGGCCCAGCAGGGCAAGCGTGTGCTGCTGATTGGCTGCGACCCGAAGTCCGACACCACCTCGCTTCTTTTCGAGGGCCGCGCCTGCCCCACGATCATCGAGACCTCGACGGCCAAGAAGGCGGCGGGCGAGGAGGTGCAGGTCTCGGACGTCTGCTTCAAGCGCGACGGGGTCTTCGCCATGGAACTCGGCGGGCCGGAGGTCGGCCGCGGCTGCGGCGGTCGCGGGATCATCCACGGCTTCGAGACGCTGGAGAAGCTGGGCTTCCACGACTGGGACTTCGACTATGTGCTGCTCGATTTCCTTGGCGACGTGGTCTGCGGCGGGTTCGGCCTGCCGATCGCGCGGGACATGTGCCAGAAGGTGATCGTGGTCGGCTCGAACGACCTCCAGAGCCTCTACGTTGCCAACAATGTCTGCTCGGCGGTCGACTATTTCCGCAAGCTGGGCGGCAATGTCGGTGTCGCGGGCCTGGTCATCAACAAGGATGACGGGACGGGCGAGGCGCAGGCCTTTGCCGAGGCGGTGGGCATTCCGGTTCTGGCCGCGATCCCGGCGCATGAGGATATCCGCCGCAAGAGCGCGAACTACGAGATCGTGGGACAGCCCGGCAGCGAATGGGCGCCGCTCTTCGAGGAACTCGGGATGAACGCGGCCAAGGCGCCGCCGGTACACGCGACGCCGCTGACGCATGAGGGGCTGCTGGCGCTCTTCAAGGCGCGTGATGTGGGCGCGGACTTCACGCTTCAGCCCGCGACGCTCGAGGACATGTGCGGCGCCGACTATGCGCCGAAGCCCTCCCTCGAAGTCGTCTACGACGACGCGTGAGGGCAGGGTGATGGACGAGCAACTCCCCCGGCAGAGCGAGAACGAGGCGGTCTATGACGCGGCCGGCGAAGCGCCGCTCAGCCCGCAGCGCGACGTGGGCCCGTCAGGGGAGCGCGGCTCGGAGGGCGGGGCCCAGGACGGCGATGCCAGTGCGGGCTGCCACGCCCCGGGGGAGATGGTTGCGGCGGCGGAGAAGGCGGGCAAAGGCGATGTGCTGCGCCAGTTCGCCGAGGACTATCCGCAAGGCCCGCACGACAAGCCGCAGAGCATGTGTCCTGCCTTCGGGTCGCTGCGCGTCGGGCTTCGCATGAAGCGCACGGCGACGGTCCTTTCGGGTTCCGCCTGCTGCGTTTACGGGCTGACCTTCACTTCGCACTTCTACGGCGCCAAGCGCTCGGTCGGCTATGTGCCCTTCAGCTCGGAGACGCTGGTCACCGGCAAGCTCTACGAGGATATCCGTGAGGCGGTCGTCCAGATGGCCGACCCCGAGCGCTACGACGCAATCGTGGTGACCAATCTCTGCGTGCCCACGGCCTCCGGCGTGCCGCTTCAGCTTCTGCCCAAGGAAGTGAATGGCGTGCGGGTGGTCGGGATCGACGTGCCGGGCTTCGGCGTGCCGACGCATGCGGAGGCGAAGGACGTGCTGGCGGGTGCAATGCTCGCCTATGCCCGCGGGGAGGTGGAGGCGGGGCCGGTGCAGGCGCCGGCTACGCGGGCCGAGCTGCCGACCGTGACCCTTCTGGGTGAGATGTTTCCGGTCGATCCGGTGACCATCGGGCGGATGCTGGCGCCCATGGGGCTGGCCGCCGGCCCGGTGGTGCCCACGCGGGAGTGGCGCGAGCTATATGCGGCGCTGGACGGTGCGGCGGTGGCGGCGATCCATCCCTTCTACACGGCAAGCGTCCGTGAGTTCCGCAAGGCGGGGCGCCCGGTGGTGGGCTCCGCGCCCGTCGGCGCCGAGGGCACGGATGCCTGGCTGTCGGCGATCGGGGAGACCTGCGGGGTCAAGCGCGCGCGGATCGACGATGCGCGGAACGCCTTTGCGGCCGCGACGAAGGCGGCGCTGGCCAAGGCGCCGATCTCCGGGCGGATCACGCTCTCCGGCTATGAGGGCTCGGAGCTGCTGGTGGCGCGGCTGCTAGTCGAGTGCGGGGCGGATCTGCGCTATGTGGGCACGGCGTGCCCGCGCACGGAATGGTCGGCGGCGGATCGGGACTGGCTCGAGGCCAAGGGCGTGCATGTGGAGTTTCGGGCGTCGCTCGAGACGGATCTGGCCGCCATGGAGTGCTTCGAGCCGGATCTCTGCATCGGAACGACTCCGGTGGTGCAGGCGGCGAAGGAGCGGGCGACCCCGGCGCTCTACTTCACCAATCTCATCTCAGCGCGGCCGCTGATGGGCCCGGCGGGTGCCGGCTCGCTCGGCGAGGTCGTGGCGGCGGCGATTGCGGGCAAGACGCGGATGGATGCGATGCGCGCCTTCTTCGAGGGCGTGGGCACGGGCGCCACTGCAGGTGTCTGGGAAGAGACGCCGAAGGACCGCCCGGACTTCCGCAAGAAATTCGCCCGTCAGCTCGAACGCCTTCGCGAGCGCCAGGGCCGCGAGGAGGAGATCGGGACATGAGCTGTCGCCTGATCTGCGGCCGGGGCCGTGGCCCCCCCCCCCCCCCCCCCCCCCCCCCCCCCCCGCCCCCCCGGGGGGCCCGCCCCCGGGGGGGGGGGCCC
>JBCCDG010000029.1:0-38536 GCA_039030915.1 Pseudomonadota bacterium
CGCGCGGCGGAGGAGCGGGCGAGCGCGGCGCGCCGGGTCGCGCCCATCGAGGCGGCGCCCGAAGCCTCGAAATACCTGATCGCTCGGGAGATCGGCCTGATCGAGGCGCTGACGGCGCCAAAGGCCCCGGAGAACCGCACCGACTGATCGTGGAGGGCGCACGAGGCATCGGACATCCGCAAGACCAGAAGAGGACGCGGACGGGGCAACCTGCGCCGCATCGCATGGCGTTCGGGATCGGGGATGCTCGTCCATCGCCGCCGACGGCATGGCGGCATGCCCTCCCCCGGCGCTCCGCGCTGGCAAGCGGCGGCGTGGCGCGCTAGCCCTGTTCTCGGACAACGGGGAGGGCGCGATGACGGAAGCGGCCGCGCTGAGGCGCATCGAGGCGGGCGTCCTCGAAATCGCCTATCTCGAGAGCGGGCCGGCGGATGGCTGGCCATGCCTTCTCGGCCACGGCTTTCCCTATGACGCGCATGCCTATGACGCGGTTGCCGCCCGGCTGGCCCGGGCCGGGGCGCGGGTGATCGTGCCCTGGCTGCGGGGCTATGGCGCGACGCGGTTCCTGGACGGCGCCACGATGCGTTCGGGCGAGCAGGCCGCGCTGGCGGCGGATATGGCCGCGCTGATGGACGCGCTCGGGATCGGGCGCGCGGTGCTGGCCGGCTATGACTGGGGCGGGCGGGCCATGTGCATCATCGCCGCCCTGTGGCCCGAGCGCTGCGCGGCGCTGGTGACGGGCAACGGCTACAACATCCACGACGTGCCGAGCTCCGCCCGGCCTGCGTCGGACCCGGCACTCGAGCACATGCTCTGGTACACATGGTACTTCCAGAACGAGCGGGGGCGGCGCGGGCTCATCGAGAACCGGCGGGCGCTGACGCGGTATCTCTGGCGGATCTGGTCGCCCGAATGGCCCTTCGACGACACGACCTTCGAGCGCTCGGCCGCGGCCTTCGACAATCCGGATTTCGTCGAGGTGGTGACGCATAGCTACCGGGTGCGCCACGGGCTGGTGCCCGGCGATCCTGCCTATGCGCATCTGGAGACGCGGCTGGTCGGCCAGCCGCCGATTACCGTGCCCGCGATCTCCATCGACGGGGCGGCGGACGGGGTGAACCCGGGCACGGCGCATACCAACCACCGCTTCACCGGACCCTTCGCCCACCGCCGCTGGGAGGGCGCGGGCCACAACCTGCCCCAGGAGCGCCCGGACGCCTTTGCCGACGCGATCCAGGAGGCGCGGGCGATGGCGGGCGCGGGGTAGAGCGCCTTCCGTTGCTAGGGGTGCGGCGCCGTCTTTGCCGAGCCCGGTCTGGCAGCCCGGCAACGGCAGGCGGCATCGCGGTGGCGTCCGGATCGCGCGGTCCGGCGGGGCGGTGACGGCCCAGATCGGGCGAGGTGGTTGCCGACCGGCCTACTCCGCCTCGAAGCCCAGCGTCTCGGGCGCGAAGGTGTAGTGGGCGCCGCAGAACTGGCAGTCCGCGGTCACGGCGCCCTCCTCCGTCGTCATGCTCTCGATATCCTTCTGGGAGTAGATCGAGAGCGCGCGCCGGACGCGGGCGGGCGAGCAGGTGCAGCCGAAGGCCACCGGAATGGGGGCGTAGATGCGCGGCCGCTCCTCATGGAAGAGCCGGGTCAGCAGACGCTCGACACCGATATGCGGTCCGATGAGCTCGTGCGTCTCGACCGAGTGCATGAGGATGGTGGAGCGGTTCCAGTCCTCCTCCCGCCCGCCCATGGCCGCGATATCGGCAGCGGTCATCAGACCGTCGTCGCCCGTCGGGCCATCGCCGGCGTTGCCGCCGTCGAGCGGGAGCTGCTGGAGCATGATGCCGCCGGCGCGCCAGGCCTTGCCGCCGCCAGGGTTCTGCGCCTCGGCCGCCTCGATGTGGAAGCGGGTGGCGAGCTGCTCTGACTGGGCGAAATAGACCTCGGCACAATCCGAAAGGCTGGACCCCGTGAGCGGGGTTACGCCCTGATAGGGGGTCATGTCCTTCCCCTGGTCGATGGTCATGCCGAAGATGCCGGTGCCCAGAAGCTCGAAGGGGCGACCGCGATGGCTCGCCACGTCGCCACGGTCGAAGCTTGCATAGGCGCGCAGGCGCGCGGCGCCCCCGTCTTCGGCCGGCGCGAACCAGTCCGTCGCGATCAGGCGCACGGGGCCCTCGCCCCGGATCTGGAGGGAGAAGCGCCAGCGGAGCTTCATCGCCGCCCCGATGAGCGCCGTCAGCGCCACGGCTTCGGCGGCAAGGGCCGCGACGGCCGCGGGGTAGCGATGGCGCGTCAGGATCTGGTCGAGCGTCGCGTCCACGCGCGCCACGCGGCCGCGGGTCTGCGTGCGGTCGAGCTGGAACGGCAGCACGGCGTCGTCGCCTGGATGAAGGGGCGCGCTGTGGGGCGGGGGGATGCGATGCGGATCGGCCATGCCCCGCCACATAGCCTTGCCGGGCGCCCGCGAAAACCCATGCGCGGCCTTCTCAGCACAAGCCCGTCATGCGATCCATGCGCGGCTCGGCGCAACGCCCGGCGCAACACCCCGCGCTGAACCCCGCGGCCCGGGGGCGGCACTGGGCGGCACTGGGCGCGGGCGCCCCGAACCGGAGGAGCGGATGCGACGCCACGGCGAACCCTGGCTGCCCGGCAGGCCCTATCGCGACCGCCCGGGCGCCTATGCGGTGATCTTCGGCCGGGGGGCGCTGGCGGGCCGGCTGCTCTGCGTCGATCAGGAGGGGGAGCTGCAGCTTCCCGGTGGCGGGATCGACCCGGGCGAGAGCCCGCTGCAGGCGCTGCATCGCGAGGTCTGGGAGGAGACGGGCTGGCGCATCGAGCCCTTGCGCAGGGTCGCGCATTTCCAGCGCTTCGCCTGGCTGCCGGACTACCGGTACTGGGCGCGGAAGGTGCAGAGCGTCTATCTCGCCGCCGCCGTCCGCCCCCTCGGCCCGCCGCAGGAGCCGGGGCACAGTGTGCGCTGGATGGCACCGGAGGAGGCGGCGGAGCGCCTGGGCGTCGCGGGGGACCGCGCGGTCCTGACAACGCTGCTGTCCCGGCGCGAGGCGGTGGTGCGGCGGTAGATCACGCGGCGCCGCCTCGCGCAGCGCCGCTCAGGCGGCACGAGCGGACGGTGTGAGGCGCCTTCGAAGCCGGAGAACCTTCCGACCGGGCGGCCAAGGGCCCGCCCTGCCTCGGCGTTCGGGCTGGGTGCGACGTCCGGCGCAGCACCGTCCCGCCCAAGAATTTGCGGACCGGAATGCGGAAGGGCGGGCGCCGATCTGGCGCCCGCCCTGAGTGACCCGGCCTGCGGGGGGACGAAGCCGAGGCTCTTCTGCTCTGATGCTACTGCGAGACCTCGTCACCGGTGCGGATCGCTTCGCTGTCGAAGACCTCCTGCTCGTCGGTGTCCAGCATGCCGTCGCCGTTGCGGTCGTACTGCATGAACATGCCTTCGGTGTCCGTGACGCCATAGGTCGCGGCGGTCACCATGAACTCCTCCTGGCTGACATTGCCATCGGCGTCCATGTCCCACTCGGCGACTGTCTCGACCTCGTTGAGTTCGCCCTGTGCGGCGAGGGCGGCCGTGCCGAAGCCGAAGAGGAGGGCGAGGGTGGCGGTGGTTGCCATCGTCTTGCGCATCGTGTCGATCCTTTCTTCTGCGCAACCGGCCCGCCGCCCGGGGGTGCGAGGGGGGTGGGGTGGGCGGCGGGCCGAGCGAGGGGGTGCCTCGCTGGCAAATCAACCCGCAGGACGGAGGACGGTTCCGAAAAAACTGACCCATAACGAAACATTTCTGACGGCCACGTCAGGCGCGGCCGTCAGCAAGACCCATGGCGGTTTCAGACAGCTACCGCTGAACGGCTCAGATCGCGTAGCGCAGGATGCTCTTCTGGGCGTGAAGGCGGTTCTCCGCCTCGTCGAAGACCACCGATTGCGGACCGTCGAAGACGGCGGCGGCCACCTCCTCGTCGCGATGCGCGGGCAGGCAGTGCATGAGGATCGCGTCCGGCGCGGCTTCGGCCATCAACGCCTCGTCCACCTGGTAGGGGCGGAGCTGATTGTGACGGCGTTCGCGCGTCGTCGGGTCGTCGTGCATGCTGACCCAGGTATCCGTCACCAGCGCATGAGCCCCCGCCGCGGCCTTGGCCGGGTCGCGCTCGAGCGTCACCGTGGCGCCTGCAGCGCGGGCGGCGGCAACGATCTCCGCATCGGGCTCCAGCGTCTCGGGCCCGGAGATCACCAGCTCGTAGCCAAAGGCGGCCGCCCCCTGGATCCAGGAGGCGCAGACATTGTTGCCATCCCCGAGCCAGACGATGCGCTTGCCCTCGATGGCGCCGCGATGCTCCTCGAAGGTCATGACGTCCGCCATGATCTGGCAGGGATGCGTGCGGTTGGTGAGCCCGTTGATGACGGGCACGGTGCTCGCCTCCGCCAACTCCGTCAGCGTCTCGTGCGCGAAGGTGCGGATCATGATGGCGTCGACATAGCGGGAGAGGACGCGGCCCGTATCGCCCACCGTCTCCCCATGGCCGAGCTGAAGCTCCGCGCCCGAGAGAACCAGCGTGGTGCCGCCCATCTGGCGGATGCCGACATCGAAGCTCACGCGCGTGCGCGTGGAGGGTTTCTCGAAGACGAGGGCGACGACACGGCCATCGAGCGGGCGCTCATCATCCGCCGCGCCCTTGGGCCGGCCGGCGCGGGCGGCTTTGACCCGCGCGGCATCATCGAGGATGGCCCGCAGCTCCGCTGCGGGCACCTGGTCCAGGTCGAGGAAGTGCTTCATGCCGCAGCCCCGCTGCCGGAGATGGCGGAAAGCGCGGTCGAGAGCCGGTCGACGCCCTCCGAAAGCTCCGCCTCCGTGATGGAGAGGGCGGGCAGGAGCCTCGCGGTGTTATCCGCCGCCGGCACGATGAGGAGGCCCGCATCCCGTGCCGCCGCCGTCAGCGCCGCGGGCGTATGGCCCTCGCGAAGCTTGAGGCCGAGCATGAGGCCGCGGCCGCGTACGCCCTCGATGACATCGCCATGCTCCGCGGCCAGCGCGCCGAGGCGCTGCTGCAGAAAGCCGGCCTTGGCGCGGACGTCGGCGAGGAATGCGGGATCGGACACCGTCTCCATCACCGCGAGACCCACGGCACAGGCGAGCGGGTTGCCGCCATAGGTGCTGCCATGGGTGCCGGGCACCATCGGTGCGGCCGCAGCCTCGGTCGCCAGAACGGCGCCGAGCGGGAAGCCGCCGCCGATGGCCTTGGCGATCATCATGATGTCGGGCGCGATGCCCGCCTGCTCATGCTGGAAGAGCGTGCCCGTCCGGCCCATGCCGCACTGCACCTCGTCCAGCACCAGGAGGGCACCATGCTGGTCGCAGAGCTGGCGGAGGCCGCGGAGGCACTGATCCGGCACGTCGCGGATGCCGCCCTCGCCCTGCAGGGGCTCGATGAAGACCGCCGCGACATCGTCGCCCATGGCCGCCTGGAGCGCATCGTGGTCGCCGAAGGGCAGCTGCTCGAAACCGGGCATGAGGGGGCCGAAGCCCTCCGTCAGCTTCTGCGAGCCGGCGGCCGCGATGGCGCCGGTGGAGCGGCCGTGAAATGCGCCCTCGAAGGCGAGGATGCGCGGCCGGTCGGGCCCCGCCGCCTTGCGGACCATCTTGATCGCGAGCTCGGCTGCTTCGGTGCCCGAGTTCGTGAAGAAGACCGTGTCCGCGAAGCTCGCCTCCACCAGCGCGTTGGCGAGCGCCTGCTGCTCGGGCACCATATAGAGGTTGGAGACGTGCCAGAGCTTCTCGCCCTGGCTCTTCAATGCCGAGACGAGCGCGGGATGGGCATGGCCGAGGACGTTGACCGCGATGCCGGCGCCGAAGTCGAGATAACGTCGCCCGTCGACCGCCACGAGCCAGGAACCCTCACCGCGCTCGAAGGCGACGGGGGCACGGGCGTAGGTCGGCATGACGGGCGGCATCTCGGTGCCGCCGTGCGCTTTGGAAGCGGCGGGCTGGCCGGTCACTGGTCTGATCCTTCCATGGGGTTGAATGGAACGCGCACGAATGCCGGGCAGCGGCGCCCAAGTCAATCGAAAGGGCCCGCTCGGGCCGATGCCCGCCGCCGCGTCCTTAACCCTTGAGCCGGTAGCCCCGCGCGATCCAGCGCCAGGCGACGTAGCCGAGCGCGCCGTTGGCGAGAAGGAGGACGAGAAGCCCGAGCCACGGATTGGCGTCCGCATTGCCGAGCACCCCGTGGCGGAACCCGTCGATGGCGTAGAAGAAGGGGTTCGCCAGGCTGATCGAATGGAAGGGCTCGGGCAAGACGGAGATCGAGTAGAACGTGCCCGAGAGGAACGAGAGCGGCGTGATCACGAAATTCGTGACCGCGGCCATCTGGTCGAACTTGGTCATGTAGATGCCGGTCATGAGGCCCATCAGCGCCATCATGGTCGAGCCAAGGATGACGAAAACCAGCGCCCAGACCGGACTGGCGAGGCCGAGGCCCACCGCGGGGAAGATGATGACGCCCACCGCCAGCGCGCAGAGTAGCCCGCGCGTCACCCCGCCCGCGACATAGCCGATCAGGATCTCGCTGGCCGAGAGCGGCGGCATCAGCGTGTCGACGATATTGCCCTGCACCTTGGCGATGCCCATGGAGGAGGAGGTGTTGGCGAAGGCGTTCTGGATGACGGTCATCATGAGGATGCCTGGTGCGAGGAAGTGCTCGAACGGGATATCGCCCGCCCCCTCCCCGCGCCGTGCGGCGAAGGCGAGGCTGAAGACCAGCATGAAGAGGCTGGCGGTGGCGACGGGCGCGGCGACCGTCTGGGTCGCGACGTTGAGAAAGCGACGCACCTCGCGGGCATAGAGCGTCCGCAGCCCGAGCCAGTTGACCCGGCCGAAGCGGCGCATCCCCATGGTGCCCGTGTCGGCCGGGCGGCGGGCGCCCTCGATCTCGTCCTTCATCGCGCTCTCCCTCAACCTGCCGGGCGCCATCTAGCGCCCCGGGCGGTACTGTCAGCCATCGGGCCCGGTTCCCCGCAGCGCGCCCGCCTGCCTTGCAGTCCGCCTCTCGCGGCTTTACCTGCATGGCTTATAGCGGATTGGAGGGCTGGCATGAGCTGGACGGACGAGCGTGTCGAGAAGCTCAAGGAGCTGTGGGCCGAGGGCATGAGCGCGAGCAAGATCGCCAAGGAGCTCGGCGGTGTGACGCGCAATGCGGTGATCGGCAAGGTGCACCGGCTCGGCCTTTCCAACCGCAACGGCGCGGGCGCCGCGGGCGCGGAGACGCCGGAGGCGCCGGCAGAGCCCGCCGCCGCAGCGCCCGAGCCGGTGGCGGATGCTGCCCCCGTCGCGCCGCCCGAGCCCGAGCCTGCGCCGGCCCCCGTACCCGTCCGGCGGGAGCCCGTGATCCGCGATGCCTCCCAGCCCCGTCCCCCGGGCCTGCCGACGCCGGAGGAGGAGAGCGCGCGGGCGACCCTCGCCGAGATCGAGAAGATGGCGCGCAAGCTCAACCTCCTGGAGCTGACCGAGCGCACCTGCAAATGGCCGATCGGCGATCCGACCGAGGACAACTTCCACTTCTGCGGCCTACCCGCCCTGCCCTCCAAGCCCTATTGCGAGCACCATGTGCTCGTTGCCTACCAGCCGATGAGCACCCGCCGCGACCGCGCGCGCAGCCGCTGACAGCGACCCCGACCCCGCCGCCGCGCCGATACGGGCGTTGGCTGGCGGGTGGGCGGACCGATGCCGTGCCCGCAGGGCAGGGCGAGGGAACGGGCGCCCGTCAGACAACGCCACCGCAACCCGTATTGCTCAGCTGCCGTAGGTCTCGTCGAGGGCGTAGCCGGCGGCGCGGACGGTCCGGATGGGATCGCGCTCGCCGAAGGTGTTGAGGGCCTTCCTCAGGCGGCCGACATGCACGTCGACGGTTCGGGCCTCCACATAGACGTCCCGGCCCCAGACGAGATCGAGGAGCTGTTCGCGGCTGAAGACACGGCCCGGGCGCTGCATCAGGCAGTCGAGGAGGCGGAACTCGGTGGGGCCGAGATGCACCTCGCGCTCCGAGCGGCGCACGCGGCGGGTCTCACGGTCGAGCGTCAGGTCCCCGAAGGTCGCGACATCCGCGGCGAGGGTGGGCCGGGAACGGCGCAGGAGCGCGCGCACGCGCGCGGTCAGCTCCGGCACCGAGAAGGGCTTGGTCAGGTAGTCGTCGGCGCCGGTGTCGAGCCCGCGCACGCGGTCGTCCTCCTCCCCGCGCGCCGTCAGCATGATGACGGGGGTGTCCCGCGTCTCGCCGCGGGCACGGATCCGTCGGCAGATCTCGATCCCAGACAAGCCCGGCAGCATCCAGTCGAGAAGCACGAGGTCGGGCTTCTCCTCCTCGATGGCGAGCAACGCCTCCTCCCCGTCGCCCGAGACGCGGACGGCAAAGCCTTCCTTGCCGAGATTGTATTCGAGGAGCGCCGATAGCGCCTCCTCATCCTCCACGACCAGTACCCGCGCGGCCATCGTCAGTCTCCTTCAGTCACCGGAGCGCCACCCGCAAGAGTGGCCCTTTCAGTCGGATCCGGGCAGTTCCTCGAACGCGTTCCCCTTCGGCCGTTCGTCGCCGAGCGGCTTTCCCTCCACCACGAAATACGTCATCTCCGCGATGAAGGTCGCGTGATCGCCGATGCGCTCCAGGTTCTTCGCCATGAAGAGAAGCTGCGAGCAGGAACCGATCACCCGCGGGTCTTCCATCATGTAGGTAATGAGCTCGCGGAAGAGCGAGTTGTACATCTCGTCGACTTCCACGTCCCGGCGCCAGACGCGCACGGCGAGTTCCGTGTCGCGTGCGGTATAGGCGTCGAGCACCTCGGTGAAGGCGGCCTGCGTCTGCCGGCCCATGCGCAGGATCGAGCCCTGGATCTTGAGCGGCGGGCCCTCGTTCAGGACCTGAGCGCGCTTGGCGATGTTCTTGGCGAGATCCCCGATGCGCTCGAGGGTCGAGGCGATCTTGAGCGCGGCCACCACCTGGCGCAGATCCTGCGCCACGGGCTGGCGCAGCGCCAGCGTCTGGATCGCCGCCTCCTCGAGCCGCATCTCGAGCTGGTCGAGCCGCTTGTCCGCAGCGATGACCTCGCGCGCGAGGGTGTTATCGCGCAGGCGCACGGCCTCGAGCGCGTTGCCGAGCTGCTCCTCCGCGATCCCGCCCATCTCCGAGATCCGCGCGGTGATGTCGCGCAGCTCGAGGTCGAAGGCGGTGACAATATGGGGGGTGCCGTCTTCTTCTACCCGTCTGTTCATCCTGGCCCCGTCCCCGCGGACGGCTCCCTCAATAGTCGGTTGCGCATGATTGCGGAGCATTCTAGCCGAAGCGTCCGGTGATGTACTGCTGGGTCTTCTCGTGGCCCGGCGCCGTGAAGATCTTTCCGGTGTCGTCGTATTCGAGCATCTTGCCGAGGTGGAAGAACGCGGTCTTCTGGCTCACCCGCGCGGCCTGCTGCATTGAATGGGTGACGATCACCACCGTGTACGAGCGGCGGAGCTCGTCGATCAGCTCCTCGACCTGGGCGGTCGCGATGGGATCGAGCGCCGAGCAGGGCTCGTCCATCAGGAGCACCTCGGGCGCGGTGGCGATGGCGCGGGCGATGCAGAGGCGCTGCTGCTGGCCGCCGGAAAGGCCGGTGCCGGGGGAGTCGAGCCGGTCCTTCACCTCCTCCCACAGCGCGGCGCGCTTGAGGCTCTGCTCCACGATGCTCTCGAGCTCGGCCTTGGTGCTGGCGAGGCCGTGGATCTTGGGCCCGTAGCTGACATTCTCGTAGATCGACTTCGGAAAGGGGTTCGGCTTCTGGAACACCATGCCGACACGGGCGCGGAGCTGCACCGGGTCGACGTCCTCGTGATAGACATCGCCGCCGTCGAGCTCGATCAGCCCGCTCACGCGACAGATGTCGATGGTGTCATTCATCCGGTTGAGGCAGCGCAGGAACGTGGACTTGCCGCAGCCCGAGGGACCGATGAAAGCGGTGACGGCCTTGTCCTCGATATCGATGGAGACGTCATCGATGGCCTGCGTCTGGTCGTAGAAGACGTCGACGTTCTTGCAACGGATCTTGATCTCGCCGGAGGTGGCGGGCGCCTCGTTCTCGGCGACGGACGCGATGTTCTCGCCCGCATGCTCTTCGGCATGTTCGGCCGCGATTTCCGCCTGCGTTCTGATCGTCTCGTTCATTACCAGCGCCTCTCGAAGCGTTTGCGGAGAAGAACGGCCAGGGCGTTCATCAGCACGAGGAAGATGAGCAGGATCGAGATGGCCGCTGCGGTCTTGTCGTCGAAGAGCCGTTCGGAATTGCTGTTCCACTGATAGATCAGCGTGGGAAGGACATTGCCGGGGCTGAGCGGGTCGGACGGCGGCTCCTGGATGAAGGAGTTCATGCCGACGAGGAGGAGCGGCGCGGTCTCGCCCAGCGCCTGCGCCATGCCGATGATGCTGCCCGTCAGGATCCCGGGCATCGCCAGCGGCAGGACGTGGTGCGTGGTGGTCTGCAGGCGCGAGGCGCCGAGGCCGAGTGCTGCGTCGCGGATGCTGGGCGGCACGGCGCGGATGGAGGCGCGCCCGGCGATGATGATCGTGGGCAGCGTCATGAGCGCAAGCACCGCGCCGCCGGCGAGCGGCGAGGAGCGGGGCAGAAAGCCGCCGATCGTGAAATCCTGTCCGAAAAGGCTGACCGGCACGCCGGAGACGAAGATGGCGAGGCCGAGGAGCCCGAAGACGATGGAGGGCACGGCGGCGAGGTTGTTGATGTTGACCTCGATGAGGTCGGTCAGCCGGTTCTTGGGCGCGAATTCCTCGAGGTAGATCGCGGCCATGACGCCGATGGGAAAGGCGAGGACGAAGGTCACCACCATCGTCCAGAAGGAGCCGACCACCGCCCCCCAGATCCCAGCAAGCTCGGCGTTGGCGCTGTCAGAACTGGTGAGGATGCGCGTGTTGAAGCGGCTCTCGATAAGGCCCTGGTCCTCGAAATGCTCCATCCAGACGACCTGACGATCGGTCTGCAGGCGCGTGGCCTCCGGGCGCTCCATGACGAAAGCCTGCCAGTCTCCCTCGGGGACTTCGACCGCGCCTTCGCCCCCGGCGATGGGCAGGTAGACGAGGCCGCGGGCTTCGCCGCGCTCGACCTCCGTCAGCTTGAGCCAGCCGTCGCTGACCTTCATGAGGAGGGACGGATCGCTTTCGGCGAGGATGTAGCGCACGCCGCCGTCGGTCACGGTGGCGAGGCGTTCGAGCTCCTCGGCCTCGGCCGCCGCCCGGTCCCGTGCGGCGCGGAAGCCGTCGAGGCGCGCAGTGATCCGGTCGCGGTCTTCCTCCGTCTCGGCATTCGCGAGACGCTCCCCCATCACGTCGACGGCGTTCTGCTGGCGGGCCTCCTCGGCGCGGGCGCGCTCGGCATCGTCGGCGCGCTGGGCGCGGATCGCTTCGAAGAAGCCGTCGATATCGGCGGGATCGAAGGTGGCCGTTATGAAGCCGTCCTCATCGGGTGCAGAGACCGCGAGGGTGCCCGCGCTCTCGATCTCCTCGGGCCGTCCGACGATGCCCTTGAGATAGAGCTGCATGTTGTCGTCGAGGAGCGCGTCGAAGGCGATGGTCTGGCCGATGAGCGTGCTGTCCGCCTTGATCCGGTCGCCGAGGAAGAAGCCCGCATCGCCGGAGACGAGGCCGGTCATCTGCCGGCTCTCCCGCCGACCGATCTCGCCGGGGATTGCCTCGCGCAGCGCGTCCTGAACCACGCCGCGGAGGTTGGCGCGCATGCGTGGGTTCTCGTCGGCCAGCCGCTCGCGATCCCGGTCCGAAATCTCGATTGTGGCCTCGAGCGTGAGGTAGTTCTCATAGACCACCGCGGCTGTCTTGCCGACGATGGTGCTGAGGAGGAGGAGGAGTGCCGCCGCCGCGATGGCGATGGCCGCGATACCGTAGGCCTTGAGCCGGACCTCCGCGCGATGGCGCGCGCGCAGGCGGCGCCTGTTCGCATCGCCCGTATGCTTGCCGGAGAGCTCGGTGAAATCGACGGTGGTGCTCATGCGCCCGGGCCCCTCAGTCGTACATTTCACGGTAGCGGCGCACCACGCGGAGCGCGACCACGTTGAGCGCCAGCGTCACGCAGAAGAGCGTGAAGCCGAGGGTGAAGGCGGGGGCGGCGGCCGTGTCGGCCTCCGTATCGCCGGTGATCAGCATGACGATCTGCACCGTGACGGTGGTGACGGCGTCGAGAGGGTTGAGCGTCATGTTGGCGCCCTGACCCGCGGCCATGACCACGATCATCGTCTCCCCGATGGCCCGCGACGTGCCGAGCAGGATGGCGGAGACAATGCCGGGGAGCGCCGCGGGCAGGATCACCCTCCGGATCGTCTCGGCCTTCGTCGCGCCGAGACCGTAGGAGCCGTCCCGCAGGCTCTGCGGCACGGCATTGATCACGTCGTCCGAGAGCGACGAGATGAAGGGGATGATCATGATGCCCATGACGACCCCGGCGGCGAGCGCGCTTTCCGACGCGATGGAGAGCCCGATCATCTGCCCGAAATCGCGCAACGCCGGCGCCACGGTGATGGCGGCAAAGAAGCCGTAGACCACGGTGGGGACGCCCGCCAGCATCTCGAGAAGCGGCTTGGCCCAGGAACGCGTCCTCTTGGACGCGAAATCCGAGAGATAGATGGCGGCGAAGAGGCCCACGGGCACGGCGACGAGCATCGCGATGATGGTGATCATCAGCGTGCCGACAAAGAGCGGCACCGCACCGACCTTGGAGGCGTCGAGGCTCCCCTCCTGCACGCCCGAGAGCGGGGACCAGGTGGTGCCGAAGAGGAAGGCGTCGACCTGCCAGCCGATGCGCTGGAAGAAGACGATGGTCTCGCCGATCAGGCTGAGCACGATCCCGATGGTCGTCAGGATCGCAATGCCGGCCGCGACCCAGAGGATCGTGCGCACCACCCGTTCGGCCCGGTTCCGGGCGCGGAAGGGGCCGCCGACCTGGGTGAAGACCAGATAGAACGTGCCTGCGGCGGCCCCGAGGCTGACGAGGGCGACTGCGAGAATGCGCAGGAAGTTGGCCTCCGCATAGCTCTCGGCGATGGTCTCTCGCAGGTCGCCCGTGGTCGAAGCGAGCCCGCCGCTGGCGATCTTGACCGCATCGGAGAAGACGAGCGCCTGCGCGATGGGCTCGAGATCGGGTGCGAGATCCGCGATCTGGCCTGCGATGCTGGCGTTGAGGATGGATGTGGCGATGAGATTGGCGACGACGAAGGCGCCGAAACCCGCGATCGCCGTCCACAGGAGCGCGTAGAGCCCATGGTAGACGGGGCGCGAATGCAGCGTCGACAGCCTGCCCTCGACCGAAGCCACCGCCCGCTGACGGCAGACGGCGAAAGCCGCACAGGAGAGCAGCGCGATCGCGAGAAGAACGTAAGACAGCATCGACACCTCCGGCGCGACCGGGGCACCACCCGCCCCCGGCGCCGGCATCGCCCGGGATCAGGCCCCGGCGGCCGGCAGTCGCATCAGCGCGAAAGAAGGAGCGGGAGCCGCAGCCCCCGCCCCGATCCCAAAACCAGGTCCTGTCCGGTCAGGAGGACTTGCCCTCGAGCGTGGCCTTGGTGAGCTTCTGCTGGCCCATCGCCTGCTCGGCGTTGTCGCCATGCGCGTCGCCATCGAGCGGGATGAGGCCGCGCTCCACGAGGTAGCCGCCGGGCGCCGAGGCGTCCTCGGACACGAACTCGGCCACGTACTCCATGATGCCGGGCACAACGCCGACATGGGCGTTCTTCACGTAGAAATACATCGTGCGCGACAGCGAGTAGTCGCCCGTCAGGATATTGTCGAAGGTCGGCTCGACGCCGCTCACGGTCGCGCCCTTGAGCGAGCCGGCATTCTCCTCGAGGAAGCTGTAGCCGAAGACGCCGAGGGCGTTCTTGTTGGCCTGGAGCTTCTGGACGATGAGGTTGTCGTTCTCGCCGGCGTCCACATAGGCGCCGTCGTCACGCATCTCGATGTTGTCGCAAACCTCGTCGGACGCGCCGGCCTCCGCGCAGCCTTCCTCAAGCGCGAGCTCCTCGAAGGCGTCACGGGTGCCAGAGGACGGCGGCGGGCCGAGAACCTCGATGGCGATGGCCGGCAGCGACGGGTCGACGTCGGACCACATCTCCGGCTCGCCCTGACCCTTGACGAGGGCCTTGAAGAGATGCTCGCGGGTCAGCGCGAAATCGGGGCCGGACTTGTCGTTGGCGACCACGATGCCGTCATAGCCCACGAAGACCTCGGTGACATCGGTCACGCCATTGGCCTGGCAGGTGTCGAACTCGCTGGTCTTCATGCGGCGCGAGGCGTTGGTGATGTCCGGATGCTCGGTGCCCACGCCGGCGCAGAAGAGCTTGAGCCCGCCGCCCGACCCGGTCGACTCGACGACCGGCGTGGCGAAGCCGGAGGCCTTGCCGAAGCTCTCGGCCACGGCCGTCGCGAAAGGGAAGACGGTGGACGAGCCGACGATGCGGATCTGGTCGCGGGCGGCAGCGGTGCCGGCCATGCCGACGACGGCGATGGCGGCGGCGGCACCAATGGTGAGCTTGTTCACTGGGATCTCTCCAATCGCTTGGATTCTCATGGCCGACGCCGTACTGGCGGCTGCCGACACACCCTGCATGTGTGCGTCGCCGGCTCCCTACCTTCCATTCGCTACAGTTTCGTGACGTTTCTCCGACACCGCAGTGTCACGCTAGCCACGAAAGCGTCCGCGCCGTGCAAGCCTTGAGCCGCGCGCGCGGCGCGAGGCACTGATTTTGCGGGGAAATGCCGGGATACCGCCGCCGGGCGGCCCCTTCAGGCCGTGTGTCGCAGGGGCGCGTCGTCCGGAGCCTTTTCACGCTGCGGGGGCAGGATCGGCAGCCAGACGGTGAAGCGGGCGCCCTCGCCCGGCGCGCTGTCGACCTCGAGATGGCCGCGGTGACGGTTCAGGATGTGCTTCACGATGGCGAGGCCGAGACCGGTGCCGCCCCGTTCGCGCGAGCGGCTGACGCTGACGCGGTAGAAGCGCTCGGTCAGCCGGGGCAGATGCTCGCGCGCGATGCCGGGGCCGTCATCCTCCACCGTGATGCCGCACATCTGCGCCCGATCGGCCGAACCCAGGCGCCAGTGGAGCGCGACCGTCCCGCCGTCGCGCCCGTATTTGAGCGCGTTCTCGATGAGGTTGACGAAGACCTGAACCAGCTCCTCCCGCGCGCCGGCGACCTGGACCTCGCCGGTGTTCTCCGCAAGGCCGAGGGCGTCGGGCATCAGGATGCGGGCGCCGCTGCTCTCGGCCAGCGGGCGGAGCGTCTCGACCACCTCCCCCACGATGCGGCGGAGCGGCTGAGGCTCGGACGGGTGCTGGCGCTCGTTGAGCTCGATGCGGTTGAGGCTGAGGAGGTCCTCGACGAGATGGCGCATGCGCTCGGTCTGCGCCGCCATCATGGGCAAGAAGCGCTCCTGCGCCGCCGGATCGTCCCGCGCATGGCCGAGCAGCGTCTCGATGAAACCGGAGAGCGCGGCGAGCGGCGTCTTGAGCTCGTGGCTCGCATTGGCGACGAAATCGCGGTGCAGCTCCTCCGCGCGGCGGGCCTGCGTGCGGTCCTCGATGGCGACGAGCACGGCGGGGCGCTTCTTGCCGCCGCGCAGCCGCGCCTCCTCCCCGACCGGCACGACATGGCAGTAGAGGCTGAGGGCCTTGGCGCGGCGGAGCGCGACCTCGACCTCCAGCGGCTCGCGCCTGGCGATCACTTCCTCGATGGTCTCGAGGAGCCGCGGTGCGCGTAGCGCCTCGACCGGCAGACCGCTATCCGCACCGGGGCCGAAGAGGGCGCGGGCGGCGGGGTTCATGAAGAGCACGGGTCCCTCGGGCGCGATGAGGACGATGCCGAGCGGCAGACGCTCGAGCAGCACGCGGCCGACGCCGGGCGGCAGATCGGACGGGGGACGTTTCGGCGCGATCGCCGGCTCGGGCAGGCGCAGGCGCGCACCGCTCGGCTCCTCCCTGTCCTGGAGGAGCGCGCCCCCCACCGCGCCGACGCCGGCCGCGGCGGCCGCGACCAGCGGATCGTCGCCGAGCTGGAACGCCGTGAAGGCGGCCGCGGCGGCACAGCCCCCCGGGGCGAGCAGGTTCCAGGCGATCCTCTTCCACATGACGCACGGTCTCCGCGCTGCCCGGCCCATGCGACCTCGCGCCATCATCGCGCCGGCGGGGCTCGCTGGAAACCCCGTCAACGAAGGGTCATATAGAGGCATGCCGAGGGGGTCGGAGGCGTCGCATGATCAGGTTCGCATTGCGTTGCAGCAAGGGCCACGCGTTCGACGCGTGGTTCGCGAGCAACGCGACCTTCGACGACCTGAGAAAAGCGGGCGCGCTGGCCTGTGCGGAATGCGGCGATCCGACAGTCGAGAAGGCGCTGATGGCCCCTGCGGTTCGGACGGCGGAGACGGCGAAGGCGACGGCCAAGCCCGGCGGCGGCGCCGGGGCTGCTGTGGCGCCGGCGGGCCCCGCCCAGACGCCCCCGGCCGAGGCACCGCCCAGCCTGACGACCCCGGCGTCGCCCCAGGAGGCGATGCGCGCAGCCCTTCGGGCGAAGATCGAGGCGGTCAGCGACAATGTGGGCCGGGACTTCGCCGCCGAGGCGCGGCGCATCCATGCCGGCGAGGCACCGGAGCGGCCGATCCTGGGTGAGGCGAGCCAGGCGGAGGCGAAGGCGCTGATCGAGGACGACATCCCCGTGATGCCGCTGCCCTGGATGTCGAAACGCAACGCCTGACAGCCCCCGACCGGCATGTGGGGAGCGGCCGCGCCGCTTGTCGCGGGGTCGCCGCGGGGCTATACGACGCGCGCCCGCGAACCCCAACCCCGACCTCCCCTGACCAACGCCGCTGCGCGCGAGAGCCACGCCATGAACGCTCCTGCCGAAACCGCCATCGAAACCGGTCGCCCGCCGCGGCTGGTGATGAAGTTCGGCGGCACGTCGGTGGCGGATCTCGAGCGTATCCGCGCCGCCGCGCGCCGCGTGGCCGCCGAGGTGGAGCGAGGCTATGACGTCGCTGTCGTCGTCTCGGCGATGTCGGGCGAGACCAACAAGCTGGTCGGCTATGTGGGCGGGGCGGCGAGCGAGCCGGGCGCGAACAATCCGGGGCTCTACGATGCGCGCGAGTACGATGCAGTGGTTGCCTCGGGCGAGCAGGTCACGTCCGGGCTGATGGCGCTGACCCTCCAGTCGCTCGGCGTTGCCGCGCGCTCCTGGCAGGGCTGGCAGATCCCGATCCGCACTTCGGCCGCCCATGGCGCGGCGCGCATCGAGGCGATCGAGACGGAGAACCTCGACCGCAAGTTCGAGGAGGGCCTGCATGCCGTCGTCTCGGGCTTTCAGGGCCTGGGGCCGGACGGGCGGATCGCGACGCTGGGACGCGGCGGCTCCGATACCTCCGCCGTCGCGCTGGCCGCGGCGCTGGGGGCGGAACGCTGCGACATCTACACGGATGTGGACGGCGTCTACACGACAGACCCGCGCATCGAGCGGCGCGCCCGCAAGCTCGACCGGATCGGCTATGAAGAGATGCTGGAGCTCGCCTCGCTGGGGGCCAAGGTGCTCCAGACCCGGTCGGTTGAGCTGGCCATGCGATACAATGTGCGGCTGATGGTGCGCTCATCGTTTACCGACGCGCCTGGCACGCTGGTGTGCCGCGAGGAGGAACTGGTGGAACAGAACGTCGTATCCGGCGTCGCCTATAGCCGCGACGAAGCGAAGCTCACGCTGGTGAAGGTGCCCGACCGGCCGGGCATCGCCGCCTCGATTTTTGGGCCGCTGTCGGATGCGGGCGTGAATGTCGACATGATCGTGCAGAATATCGGCGCGGATGGCATGACCGACATGACGTTCTCCACCAGCCTCGGCGACGTGGCGCGGGCGCGTGCGGCACTGGACGCCGCGCATGACAGCATTCGCGCGCAGGATCTGATCGTGGACGAGACGGTGGCCAAGGTATCGGTCGTCGGCATCGGCATGCGCAGCCATGCAGGCGTCGCGCAGCGCATGTTCAAGGCGCTCGCGGACGAGGGCGTTAACATCAAGGTAATCACAACTTCCGAGATCAAGGTGTCGGTGCTGATCGACCGGAAGTACATGGAGCTTGCGGTCCAGGCGCTGCACGAGGTTTTCGGACTGGCAGCTCGGCAGAGCTGAGGCCATGCCCGGCCCCGGGCGGCGACACCGGACCGAGCGTCACCGTTTCCCGCGGTTTCGGGAAGGATCGCGGCCTGCTGGCACGGTGCCTGCAGGCAAGCGACGGACAAGATGCCACTTCGGTGGATCGACGGAGGACCAGGCGCCCCATGCGCACCACCGAGAAAGGCGGGTCACGCGCGCTCCTGCGCTCGCTCCGGACCGTCATGGCACAGCAGGGCGACGGGCAGGCGCGGCTGGACAAGGTGGTGAGCCTCGTCGCCTCCAACATGGTGGCCGAGGTCTGCTCGATCTATCTGAAGCGCGATGACCGGACGCTGGAACTCTGCGCGACCGAGGGTCTCAACCCCGAGGCGGTGCATCGCGCCCGGCTGCGGGTGGGCCAGGGCCTGGTGGGGCGGATCGCCAAGGAGGCGGAGCCGTTCGCCACGGACGATGCGCAGAACGCGCCAGGCTTCCGCTACCTGCCGGAGACGAACGAGGAGATCTACCGCTCCTTCGTCGGCGTGCCGATCCAGCGGCTGGGCGAGGTGATGGGCGTTCTGGTGGTGCAGAACCGCACGCCGCGCCGCTATACGCCGGACGAGATCGAGGCGCTGGAAGTCGTCGCCATGGTCATCGCGGAGATGACGGAGGCGGGTGCCTTTCTCAGCACCGACGGGCTCTCGGCCGGTTCCGGGCGGCGGGCCGGGCCGCTGATGATCGAGGGCTCGGCCGTCTGCGACGGGGTGGCGGAGGGTGTGGTGCACCTCCATGAGCCGCGGCTCGTCGTCTTCGAGCCCATTGCCGACGATGTCGAGACCGAGCGGCGGCGGCTGGCCGAGGCACTGGCGAACATGCGCGAGGATATCGATCGCATGATCGCGGCCGAGCGCCTGGGCCCGACGGGGGAGACGCGGGACATCTTCGAGGCCTACCGGATGTTCGCGCGGGACAAGGGCTGGATGCGCCGTCTGGACGAGGCGGTCGAGAGCGGGCTCGCCGCCGAGGTGGCGGTCGAAAAGGTGCAGTCCATCGTCCGCACCCGGATGGAGCGGGCGACCGACCCCTATCTGCGGGAGCGGCTGCACGATCTGGACGACCTTGCAAACCGGCTTCTGCGCTATCTCTCGGGCGGGGACGGGATCGACGAGTTGCCGGAGGGTGCCGTTCTGGTCGCCCGCTCCATCGGGCCGGCGGAGCTGCTGGACCATGCGGGCCGGATCCGCGCGGTGGTACTGGAGGAAGGGAGCCACGGCAGCCATGCGGCAATCGTGGCCCGCGCCGTCAACATCCCCATGATCATTGGTGCCGAGCGCATCACGCGGGACGCGAACCCGGCGGATGCCATCGTGGTCGATGGCGATCAGGGGCGCGTGCATCTGAGGCCCGAGCCCTCGGTGCTGAGCGCGTTCCGCGAGAAGATCAGCCTCGAGAAGCAGAACCGCGCCGTCTATCGCAGCCTCGCCGACAAGCCCGCGGAGACGAAGAACGGCGTCACCGTGCGCCTGCGCATGAACGCCGGCATCCTGGCGGACCTGCCGAGCCTCGAGGTCTCCGGTGCGGAGGGCGTGGGCCTCTTCCGCACGGAGCTTCAGTTCATGATCCGCGGAACGCTGCCGGGGCGGGAGATCCAGGCGGCGCTCTACGACCGGGTGCTGACGGCGGCGAAGGGGCGGGAGGTGATCTTCCGCACCCTCGACATCGGATCCGACAAGATCCTGCCGTATCTGAAGCGCGAGGTGGAGCCCAACCCCGCGCTCGGCTGGAGGGCGATGCGCGTGGCGCTCGACCGCCCGCTCCTCTTCCGCATGCAGGTGCAGGCGCTGATCCGCGCCGCCGAGGGCCGACCGCTCAGCATCATGTTCCCCATGATCACCGAGGGCTGGGAGTTCGAGCAGGCGCGCGAGATGGTGTTGGGCGAGGTCGAGCGGCTGACGGCGCGCGGCGTGGCCCGGCCCGAGCGGTTGCGGCTGGGCCTCATGCTCGAGACGCCGAGCCTCGTCTTCGCGCCGCAATCGCTCTTCGAGAGTGCGGATTTCGTGAGCGTCGGCGGCAACGACCTCTTGCAGTTCTTCTTCGCGGCGGATCGGGAGAACGACCGGGTGCGCCGGCGCTACGACCTCCTGAACGAAACCGCGCTCCGGATGCTGGGCGAGATCGTCCGGCGCTGCGACGCGGCGGGCACGCCCCTCTCCTATTGCGGGGAGGCGGCGGGCCGGCCGCTCGAGGCCATCGCGCTCGCCGCCATGGGATTTCGCGAGCTTTCCATGCGCCCCGCCTCCATCGGGCCCGTGAAGCGCGTGCTGCGCAGCATCGATCTCGGCGCCGCGCGGGAGGTGATCGAGCGCGCCTTCGCCGATGGCCATCCCTCGGCGCGGGAGCGTCTGCGCCACTGGCGCGATGCGGAGCGGATGCCCTTCTGAGCCCGCATCGCCGGCCGCGCCATGTGCTGGCGTGACCTGCGTCAATGCCGCCCTGCGGTATCCCTGCGACTGGTCCTGTCGCCGCGGAACGGCTAGGTTTCGGACAACAACAGACGGAGGAACGCCATGGAAATGCCGGAGCCGAGCCGCAAGGCCCTCGGAGCACGTGAGCGCGTCGTTGCCGAGCTTACCGCGGCGCTGGGACCGGACGGGGTGATCTCCTCGACGGAGGAGTTGGTGGCGTATGAATGCGATGCGTTGACCGCCTATCGCTGCCCGCCGCTGGCCGTCGCCCTGCCCTCGACCACCGACGAGGTGGCCGAGACCGTGCGCATCTGCGCGCGCCACGGTGTACCCATCGTGCCGCGGGGCGCGGGCACCTCGCTCGCGGGCGGATCGTTGCCGACGGCGGACAGCGTGATTCTGGGCGTGGCGCGCATGAACAAGGTGCTGGAGGTGGATCTCGAGAACCGGTTCATCCGGGTCGAGACGGGCATCACGAACCTCAAGGTCACGGGCGAGGTGGAAGGCGACGGATTCTTCTACGCGCCCGACCCGTCCTCGCAGCTGGCCTGTGCCATCGCGGGCAATATCGCGATGAACTCGGGCGGGGCGCACTGCCTGAAATACGGCGTGACGACCAACAACCTCCTCGGCGTGAAGATGGTGACGCCCGAGGGCGATGTCGTGGAGATCGGCGGCGCGCATATGGAGGCGGGAGGCTACGACCTGCTCGGCCTCGTCTGCGGGTCGGAGGGTCAGCTCGGCCTGGTCACGGAAGCGACGCTACGCATCCTGCCGAAGCCCGAGGGGGCGCGGCCGATCCTGGTGGGCTTCGAGACCTCCGAGGTCGCTGGCGCCTGTGTGGCGGACATCATCAAGTCCGGCATCATCCCCGTCGCCATCGAGTTCATGGACAAGCCCTGCATCGATGCGACGGAGAAGCACGCGAAGGCGGGCTATCCGATGGATGCGGGCGCGCTCCTGATCATCGAGGTCGAAGGCTCGGAGGAGGAGATCGAGGAGCAGCTCGTCTCGATCCGCGCCATCGCAGAGAAGCACAGCCCCGTGGCGATGCGCGAGGCGACGAACGAGGCGGAGGCGAAGGCGATCTGGCTCGGCCGGAAGAGCGCCTTCGGCGCGATGGGCCAGCTGGGTGATTATATCTGCCTCGACGGGACGGTGCCGGTGGGCACGCTGCCTGAGGTGCTGCGCCGGACGGCCGAGCTGGCGGAGAGCTATGGTCTCCGCGTGGCCAACGTCTTCCATGCGGGCGACGGGAACCTCCATCCGCTGATCCTCTTCAACGCCAACGCGCCGGGTGAGCTGGAGAAGGCCGAGGCGCTGGGGGCGGATCTGCTCAGGCTCTGCGTCGATGTCGGCGGTTGCTTGACGGGCGAGCACGGCGTCGGCGTCGAGAAGCGGGACCTGATGCTGCACCAGTACCGCGCCGAGGATCTGGTGCAGCAGATGCTGGTAAAGGACGTATTCGATCCGCATTGGCTGCTGAACCCGGCCAAGGTCTTCCCGCTCGAGATCAGCACCGCGCGCCGCGCTGCGCTCGCCGCCGAATGAGCCTGAGCGAGCCCGACAGCGAGGCTGCGCTGGGTGCTGCCGTAGCGGAGGCGGCTGCCGCGAAGACGCCGCTGGAAATCACGGGCGGGGGCACGCGGAGGGGGCTCGGCCGGCCGGTGCAGGCGGAGCGGACGCTATCGACCGCGAAGCTCAGCGGCATCAGCCTCTACGAGCCCGGCGCGCTCACCTTCGTGGCCGCGGCTGGCACGCCGATGGCGGAGGTCGAGGCGGCGCTGGCGGCGGAGGGACAGCGCCTGCCCTTCGAGCCGATGGATCATCGGGCGCTGCTCGGCACCACGGGCGAGCCGACGCTGGGCGGCGCGGTTGCGGTCGCGGCGGCGGGGCCGCGGCGCCTTTCGGCCGGGGGCTGCCGGGACTCGATGATCGGCGTGCGCTTCGTGAACGGCGAGGGGCAGGCGATCTCGAATGGCGGCCGCGTGATGAAGAACGTCACCGGCTACGACCTGGTGAAGCTGATGGCGGGGCAGTACGGCACGCTTGGCGTGCTCACCGAGATCGGCTTCAAGGTCCTGCCGAAGCCGGAGACCGCCGCTTGCCTGCTGATCGAGGGGCTGGACGATGCCCGCGCCGTCGCCTGCATGGCAGAGGCCGTGGGCTCCCCCTACGAGATCTCCGGCGCGGCACATCACCCGGTCGGCCGGGACGGCGCACCGGTCACGATGCTGCGGATCGAGGGTCTGGCGCGGTCGGTCGAGTATCGCACGGGCGAGCTCAAGCGCCTGCTTGCACGCTATGGCGAGATCGCGGTCGAGACCGACCCGGAGCGCGTCGAGGCGGGCTGGAAATGGGTGCGGGACATGGAGCCGCTGGCGGGGCGCGAGGGCGCCGTCTGGCAGCTGTCGGTCAAGGCAAGCGACGCGCCGGGCATAGTGGCGCGGCTGCGTGAGACGCGGGACCTCGATGCCATCCACTACGACTGGGCCGGGGGGCGGGTCTGGCTGCTGACACCGGAGGAGGGCGATGCGGGCGCGGCGGCGATCCGGGAGGAGACGCAGGCGCTTGGCGGGCACGCGACGCTGATGCGCGCGAGCCCGGCCACACGCGCCGCAGTGGCGGTCTTCGAGCCGCGCCCGGCCGTGCTCGCGCGGATCGAGGCCGGCCTGCGCGCGCGCTTCGATCCCGCAGGCGTCCTCAATCCCGGCCGGATGGGCTGAGGCCGGAGGCGCGCATGGCGGACGCCTACGACTTCTGGGCCGAGCGCCTGCCGGGCGAGCAGCAGGCCGCGGTAGGCGCCTTCTGGGCGGCCTTCGAGCGGCAGGCCGCCTTTCTCGACGCCGTCTTCACCGGCAAGGACCGATCGAGCGGCGGGGAGGAGGTTGGCGCATGCATGAACGCAGCCCTCGGCCCGCTTGCCGACGAGATCTACTGGGAATTCGGCCCGGGCGAGGCCACCGGCGAAGATGAGGCCGGCGAGGCCGGGCATTTCCTGGCGCTGACGCCCGAGCTCTTCCACAGCAAGCGCCCGCTCGCCCGCGCGCTCCTGCGGGCGGCGCCCGAGATGCCGGGCTGGCGCTTTGGCGATGCGCGGCGGGCGCAGGGGACGCACGACCATCTCCTCGCCGCCGTCGCCACCCGCGCCTTTCGCGAGGTGACGCTGACGGGCGCGGAGGTGCAGGCCGGTCCGCACCGGACGATCGACGTGCTGGGCCACGGGCCCGAGGAGGACGCGGGCGGGCAGGCCGGGCTCCTCTTCTCGCTCATAGTCGGGGAGGCGGCGGAGCGGGACTGGCTGGGCGAGATCGCGACCGTCGTCGGCTCCGGCGCGCGGCGCCGGGGCCTCTCGGGCCTCTTCTCCCGACGCCCTGCGGTCGACGAGACCTGGGTGCCCGCCTTCGCGGAGGCGGCCGAGGCGATGCTGGAGGCGATGCGCGCGGATCGCACGCCCGGCCCCTTCGCCCCACCGCGCGCGGAGGCGGAGCGGGCGCTCTTCCAGCTCGCGCCGGAGGACGGGTCCTGGCCCCGGGCGGATATCGTGACCTATGTGACCACGCGGCCCGACTACGCCGAGGCGCGCTTCGGCGGCGTGCCCCTGTCGGCAGCGCGCTTCTCGACCGAGGGCGAGAGCTTCATCGGCCTGCGTCTCGCCCGCAGCTCGGCCGCCCCCTTCGAGGAGGTGACGGAACGCGAGGCGCTGGCCGATGCCATCGACGCAGATCTGCGCACCGCGGCGCTGGGCGGCGTCTTCGGGGAGGCACATGGCAGCGCGCATGTCTATGTGGACGCCGCGGTCACCGACCTTCCCCGTGCCATCGCGACGATCGAGCGGGTGCTGGGCCAACGCGCGCTGCACGCCCCCGCGCATATCCTCTTCGACGAAGCGGGGCTCACCGACCTCGCCCTGCCGCTCGCCAGCCATCAGCCCATCCACTAGCGGCCCCACCCCATCCCGGACGGACACGCCATGCAGACCAGTTTCACCGACGAGCAGCTCAAGGACCCAGGCATCGCGCGGTCGAACGAGATCATCCGGTCCTGCGTGCATTGCGGGTTCTGCACCGCGACCTGCCCGTCCTATGCGGTGCTGGGCGACGAGCTCGACAGCCCGCGAGGACGCATCTACCTCATCAAGGAGATGCTGGAGAACGACCGGCCGGCGGATGCGAAGCTGGTCAAGCATATCGACCGCTGCCTCTCCTGCCTCGCCTGCATGACGACCTGCCCCTCGGGCGTGCATTACATGCACCTCGTCGACCATGCGCGGGAGCATATCGAGAAGACCTATACGCGGGCTTGGCACGACCGGGGGCTGCGCTGGATCCTGAAGCTGGTGCTGCCCTTCCCGACGCGCTTCCGGCTGGCCATGGCCGGGGCGATGCTGGCCAAGCCGATCGCGAAGTTCGTGCCCGGCCGGATCGGCGCGATGCTGCAGATGGCGCCAGCCCGGATCGAGCCGCCCGCGCTCCACGACCGGCCGCAGGTGCATGCCGCGGCGGGCGAGCGCCGGGGACGCGTGGCGCTGATGACGGGCTGCGCGCAGATGGCGCTGGATGCGGAGATCAACGCATCGACCATCCGCCTGCTGACCCGGCACGGCTATGACGTGGTGATCGCCAAGGGCATCGGCTGCTGCGGCGCGCTCAACCACCACATGGGCGACACCGACGGCTCTCACGGCTTTGCCACCGCGAATATCCGCGCCTGGATGGGCGAGGTGCGGGGCGAAGGGCTGGATGCCGTGATCATCAACACCTCCGGCTGCGGCACGACGGTGAAGGACTACGGCTTCATGTTCCGGCTCGACGAGAAGATGGCCGAGGATGCGGCGCATGTCTCCGCCATCACGCGGGACATCTCGGAGTTCATGGCCGAGCGGGGGCTCGACGACGCGACGCATGCCCCGCGCCTGCGCATCGCCTATCATGCCGCCTGCTCGCTCCAGCACGGTCAGAAGGTGACGGAAGCGCCCAAGAAGCTACTGAAGGCTGCGGGGTTTCAGGTTGTGGAGCCCAAGGACGCGCATCTCTGCTGCGGCTCGGCGGGCACCTACAACCTGCTCCAGCCCAAGATCGCAGGCGAGCTCAAGCGGCGGAAGGTGGCGACGCTGGAGGCGAAGGCGCCCGAGGTGATCGCCGCGGGAAATATCGGCTGCATGATGCAGATCGGCGGGGGCACCGACGTGCCGGTGGTGCATACGGCGGCGCTTCTGGACTGGGCGACGGGCGGGCCGGTGCCCCGCGCGCTCGAAGATATCGCGGCGAACGGACCGCTCGCGGCAGAGTGACGAAGTCGGCCTCGTTCCGTTCACAAAATCGGGCTATGTCTCGGTCCATGACACGGCTCACCCGCCTTACCCCATTGCTCATGGCGCTCGCGCTGCTCCTGCCGCTGACCGCGCCCGCCCCCATTGCCGCGCTGGAGCTCGACCGGCGGCGCATGCTCTCGGCCAAGGAGCACGAGCCCTGGAAGGGGATCGGCCGCGTCAACGTTGCGGCCTACAGCGAGAAGGGGCATTGCACCGGCACGCTGATCGGCGAGGACTTGGTGGTGACGGCAGCGCATTGCGTCTTCTCGAACAGCACCGGCCGGCAATATGCCCCCGGCAACGTCACCTTCGTCGCAGGCTGGCGGCTCGGACAGAAGGTCGCGTACCGCAAGGCGAGCCGGATCGTAGTGCATCCCGACTACAACCACATGGCCGATCTGACGCTCGAGAAGATGGGCAACGACCTGGCCATCATCCTGCTCGAGAGCCCGATCCCGGCGGATGTGGCGCCTCATTTCTCGTTCGGTCAGCTCAATGCGGGGACCGAGCCCTTGACGCTGTTGAGCTATCGGCAGGACCGGGCGCATGCGCTGACGAAGCAGGACGGCTGCGAGCTGACCGCCGTGCGCGGGCCGCTGATGGTGATGTATTGCGACGTGACCTTCGGCGCCTCGGGCAGCCCCGTGTTCGCGCGGATCGGGGGCGAGGACCGGATCGTGGCGGTGATCTCCTCGAAGGGACGCGACCGCGAGAAGCGCAAGCCGCTGGCTTTCGCCGTCCGCGCCGATGCGGTGCTGCCCTCGCTCCTGCCCGGCCTCCACTGAACAGCGTGGGTGCCTGCCTTGGCGGCCGCCCCCACCCGCGTCAGTGTGCGCCCCGGGACATGAACATTTAGCGAACAAAGTCAACCTCTTCGACGCGGATGCTTCAATGGGCGGCTTGCCCGCCGGACCTCTTGAAGCGGCCCGTCACGCTTCCCAGATCATGCTCACCGAGGCGCCGAAAGGGCCTCGTCGACGACGAAGGGTCCGCCCCTTGCGGGGGACCTGAAACCCATATCGCTTGTGAAGGATATGACGATGCGCACGATCGATCTTACCCCCCTCTACCGTTCGACTGTCGGGTTTGACCGGATGGCCGGTCTGCTCGACCAGGTGATGGCCGGCGACAATGCGGCGCCGAGCTACCCTCCCTACAACATCGAGAAGACTGGCGAGGATGCCTACCGGATCACCATCGCGGTTGCCGGTTTCTCGGAGGACGAGCTCAACGTCGAGGTTCGCGATCAGGTGCTCGCCGTGACGGCGAAGCGCGTGCAAAAGGAGGATGGGCCGAAGCGCACCTACCTTCATCGCGGCATCGCGGAGCGCGGCTTCGAGCGGCGCTTCCAGCTGGCCGACCATGTACGCGTGAGTGGCGCGGCGCTGGAGACGGGCCTCCTCCATGTGGACCTCGTGCGCGAGATCCCGGAGGCGCTGCGCCCCCGCACGATCGCCATCGGCACGCCGGGCAAGACGCAGCAGGCCATCGAGGCCTGAGCGTCGCCGGGCAGCGCCCGGCTCCCTCATGATGGACATCTGAACGCGATTGCGTCCGCCCTCGGCGGGCGCAATTTTCGTTTGCGGAACCAGGATCTCGCGCAAAGGTCATGCGCGGCGGCAAGTGTCTTCCCTTGACCCTTCGGACCCTTGCATGAATATCACTCCCTACTGGGGAACTGCGGCGCGAGACCGCACGCCAGAAGGGAGGACCGCTTTGCTCGACCGAGCCGAGACTGCCGATACGTTCCCGAAGCTCCTGAAGCTCAACGCCGAGACGCGTGGGACGCTGCCGGCGAGCCGCGAGAAGGAGTTCGGCATCTGGCAGAGCTGGAGCTGGGCCGAGGTCGCCGTGGAAGTGCGCAAGATCGCGCTCGGCCTCATGTCCCTCGGCCTAGAGCCGGGCGACCGGGTGGCCATCATCGGCTCGAACAGGCCGCATCTCTACTGGTCGATGGTTGCGACCCAGATGACCGGCGGCGTGCCCGTGCCGATGTATCAGGACGCGGTGGGCGAGGAGATGGTCTACGTCCTCGACCATGCCGAGGCGCGCTTCATCATCGCCGAGGACCAGGAGCAGGTCGACAAGGTGCTGAGCGTGGCCGACCGGCTGCCGCGCCTGGCGCACATGATCTATCTCGATCCGCGGGGCTTGCGGAACTACGACCACACCACGCTCCATGCGCTGACGGACGTGCAGACGACGGGTGCGGCGGCGGAGGGCACACATGGCGCGACGCTCGACCGGCGCATCGCCGAGGGCACGGGCAGCGACACCTGCGTGATGCTCTACACCTCCGGCACCACGGGGCGGCCGAAGGGCGTGGTGCTGAGCCATGACAACATCCTCGTCACCGCCCGCGCCGCCGCCGAGTTCGACGGGCTGCAGGAGACGGACTCGATGCTCGCCTACCTGCCGATGGCCTGGGTGGGCGACTTCATCTTCTCGATGGGCCAGGCCTACACCACCGGCATGTCCGTCGCCTGCCCCGAGAGCGCGGAGACAATGCTGCACGACCTGCGCGAGCTTGGACCCAGTTATTTCTTCGCGCCGCCCCGGATCTTCGAGAACCTCCTGACCACCGTGATGATCCGGATGGAGGATGCGGGCGCGATCAAGAAGAAGATGTTCCATTTCTTCATCGAGCACGCGAAGAAGATGGCGGCGAAGGAGAAGGCGGGCGAGGCGCCATCGGGTTGGGAGAACTTCCTCACCGGCCTCGGCGAGTTTTTCGTGTATGGCCCGCTCAAGAACATTCTCGGCATGTCGCGCGTGCGCGTCGGCTATACGGCGGGCGAGGCGATCGGGCCCGATCTCTTCAACTTCTACCGCTCGATCGGCATCAATCTGAAGCAGCTCTACGGCCAGACCGAGGCGTCAGTCTTCATCACGCAGCACCCGAACGATGCGGTGGAGCTCGAGACCGTGGGCGTGCCGACGCCGGGCGTCGAGATCAGGATCGGGGAGAATGGCGAGGTCTACTACCGCTCCCCCGGCGTCTTTCAGGAGTACTACAAGAACGCGGACGCGACCGAGGAGACCAAGGACCCGGAGGGCTGGGTGGCCACCGGCGATGCCGGCTTCATCGACGAGACGAACGGGCAGCTCCGCATCCTCGACCGGGCCAAGGACGTGGGCAAGCTCGCCAGCGGCAAGCTCTTCGCGCCCAAATACATCGAGAACAAGCTCAAGTTCTTCCCCAATATCCTTGAAGCCGTGGTCTTTGGGCATGAGCGGGAGAGCTGCATGGCGTTCATCAATATCGACCTCAATGCCGTGGGTAACTGGGCCGAACGGAACAACATCGGCTATGCGTCCTACCAGGAGCTGGCGCAGCACCCAAAGGTCTACGAGATGATCGGCGAGAACATCCGGGAGACGAACCGCAGCCTGGCAGAGGACCCGATGCTCGGTCACTGCCAGATCACCCGCTTCCTGGTCCTCCACAAGGAACTCGATGCGGATGACGGCGAACTGACCCGCACCCGCAAAGTACGCCGCAAGGCCATCGGCGAGAAATTCGGCGATCTGGTCGACGCGCTCTACGGCGGCAAGGACGAGATCTACACCGAAACGGAAGTCACCTACGAGGACGGCCGCAAGGGCTCGATCAAGGCCACCCTCCAGATCCGCAACGTCGAAACCTTCCCCACCGCCGAGACGCCCGACAAGGTCGCGGCGGAATAAGGAGCGTTCCATGAGCCATGCACCCGTCGCCGAGGCGGCCGCGTCCGACGCCGAGTACGCCGCCAAGGAAGAGGCGCACGGGCTCGCCGCGCGCCAGATCGGCGACACGATGATGGATATCCGGAACATCACGCTGCGCTTTGGCGGCGTGACGGCGATCAAGGATGTGAGCTTCGATATTCGTGAGCGCGAGGTGCGGGCGATCATCGGGCCGAACGGTGCCGGCAAATCCTCGATGCTCAATGTTATCAGTGGGTTCTACCACCCGCAGGAGGGCGAGGTCTGGTTCCGCGGGAAGAAGCGCGGGGCGATGAAGCCCCACCAGATCGCGAAGCAGGGGATCGCGCGCACCTTCCAGAACATCGCGCTCTTCAAGGGCATGACGACGCTCGACAACATCATGACCGGGCGCCTCACCAAGATGCACCGCAACATGTTCTGGCAGGCGATATGGTCCGGCCCCGCCGAGCGCGAGGAGATCGAGCATCGCGAGGCGGTGGAGCGGATCATCGACTTCCTAGAGATCCAGGCCATCCGCAAGACACCGGTGGGCCGGCTCCCTTACGGGCTTCAGAAACGCGTGGAGCTGGGGCGCGCACTGGCCGCGGAACCGAAGCTCCTCCTTCTCGACGAGCCGATGGCGGGCATGAATGTCGAGGAGAAGGAGGACATGTGCCGCTTCATCCTCGATGTGAACGACGAGTTCGGCACCACCATCGCCCTCATCGAGCACGACATGGGCGTGGTGATGGACCTGGCGGATCGCGTGGTGGTCCTCGACTACGGCCAGAAGATCGGCGACGGCACCCCCGATGAGGTCCGCAACAACCAGGCCGTCATCGACGCCTACCTCGGTGTCAGCCATGACTAACGAAACAGCATTCTCGCTCGTGTTCTCGGTTTTTGGGATTATCCAGATTGTTTTTGGCTCGCGCTTGGCGGCTTTCTCCATTGAGAACAATCTAACCGACATTCAGCTAATACTTGCGGCACTCTTGTTTGGATTTGGCTGGCTCACCCTCGGTGTTGGGGGTGATTTACGATGCGATTTTTCGCCACCTCGTGAGGCTGGAAGAGAATCTGGGAGTGAAGGCCGATGACTGATGTGACGCCGCAGCCTAGTCTCGTGGACAAGTTGACCAAGTCGGGGGTGACCGTAGGGGCGGTGCATTTGAGCCCCGGGTGGTTGTTGACGCTTGGGCTGGCGGTTGCCGCTTTCGTGTTCCTCGGCATCAACGGCATGCTGACGGATGTGTTCTTCTGGGAGGTCGTCGTGTCGGGGCTGCTGGCGGGGGTGATGTACAGCCTCGTGGCGCTTGGCTTCGTGCTCATCTTCAAGTCCTCCGGCATCTTCAACTTTGCGCAAGGCGTCCTGGCGCTCTTCGCGGGGCTCACGCTGGTGGGGTTCCAGACGGGTCAGGTGCCCTTCGCGCATATGATCAACTGGGTCCTGGGCACGGAGATCCACCATTGGGGGAACGGCGTGCACACGGTGCTGGCGATCCTCTTCAGCCTCGTCGTGATGATCGTGCTGGCCTGGCTCGTGGTGCGCATCATCCTGCGTCCGCTGGTGAACCAGGAGGGCATCATGCTCTTCATGGCCACCATCGGGCTCGCCTTCGTGCTGGAGGGGCTCGGCGATCTCATGTGGGGCGCCAACGTCAAGACGCTGGATGTGGGCCTGCCCTCGGGTCCGTCGGACACGATCATCGACCTCACGGGCATGTTCGTGGAAAAGATCGAGATCGCGGCCGCCATCGTCGCCATTCTCCTGGTCGTCGCGCTCACCCTCTTCAGCCAGTACACCAAGATGGGCCGTGCGCTGCGGGCGGTGGCGGACGATCATCAGGCGGCGCTGTCGGTGGGCATCAGCCTCGAGACGATCTGGTGGATCGTGTGGTCGGTCGCCGGGCTCGTCGCCCTGGTGGCGGGGATCATGTGGGGTGCCAAATCGGGCGTGCAGTTCTCGCTCAGCCTCATCGCGCTGAAGGCGCTGCCGGTGCTGATGCTGGGCGGCTTCACCTCGATCCCCGGCGCGATCGTCGGCGGGCTGATCATCGGCGTCGGGGAGAAGCTCTTCGAGATCTATATCGGGCCCACGATCGGCGGCGCGACGGAGAACTGGTTCGCCTACATGCTGGCGCTCCTCTTCCTGCTCTTCCGTCCGCAGGGGCTCTTTGGCGAGAAGATAATCGAGAGGGTATAGCAGGTGACCGGCGGGCGTATCCTCGGCGCGACGGTCGCGCTCCTGACGGGTCACGGGCTCCTCTTCGTGGGGCTTGCCGGGCTCGGCGGGATGGGACCTCTCACGCGTCTTGTCGGTGACGGCTGGACAGGGCTGGCGGCGGCGGTGCTGGCAGTCGCGCTTGCCGGAGCGCTGGCGCTGGTGGCGGCGCCTACGCTCAAGCGCGCGGCGCTGGCCCGGGTCGCGGGGCATCCGAGCCCCTGGCGGCACGCCATGCGGGCGCTCCGCCGCGGGCGGACGGCGCTGGTGGTGCTTGCGGGCTGCCTCCTTACCTGGGGCGTCGTGGCGCCTGACAACGGGCTCGGCGCGCTCGGCCGGCGCTCCGCAGGGATTGCAGAGTACTGGCAGGCGGTTGCCGCGTTCCTGACGGCGGGGGCTGCGCTGGCGGCCACGCGCTTGCTGCACCCCAGCCACGGAGGGGCGCCCGCATGACCCATCGCTCGCGCCTCGGTGTCGTCGTCATCGATTGCCGGACGGAGGATCTGAGCTCGGCCACCGTTTTCTGGGCCGGCGCGCTCGGCGTCAGCGGTAAGGTGGACGACGACGGGAAATACGCCGTGCTGGCGGATCGAGAGGGCTATCCGAAAATCCTGCTCCAGGCGGTGGACCATGAGAGCCGCGTGCATCTCGACATCGAGACCGACGACCAGGAGGCCGAATGTGCGCGGCTGCTGGCGCTCGGTGCCGAGGAGGTGGCCCGCACCAAGGGCTGGATCGTGATGGAGGCGCCGACAGGGCACCGCTTCTGCCTCGTGAAACCGCAGGGCAATGACTTCCCGGGCGAAGCTGCGGTCTGGGAGGGATGACCGTGACCCCCGCCCCCGCCCCCGCCGCATTCAGCCTCGGAGAGCCCATGTTTGCCGATCTCCGCTTTCGCGTGCGCACCTATCTCCTGATGCGCCGCGTGCTGGGCGTGACCCCGGGCGTCGACGAGTTCTCCGCCCTGACGCTCCTATGCCGGCGGATGCGGGAGATGGGGGGCAACAGCCATGATGCGGCCCTCGGCTTCGCGATCGCGCGCAACATTGCGGTAGAGCCCGAACGGATGCGCGCGGCGGCTGGGGAAGCGGCGCTCGAGGCCACGCGCGATCAGGTGAAGCGGTACCTCGGTAAGCCGCAGGCGAGGACGAAGCGATGACCGCTCACTCGCCGAAGAGCCCGTTCCAGCACCACATGACGAAGCCGATCACGGCGACGGCGGCGATGCCGAGGGCGATGATCGGCAGGCCGATCAAGAAGGCGCCCCCCGCCAACGCGGCAGCGCCGATCCCCATGACGGCGAAGATCGGGAAGGCAGTCTCCTCACCGCCGAAACCCCAGCCCCAGAAGCCGAGGAAAGGACGCATCAGCGCAGCGCAGAGCACGATCGCCACGGCCGAGATGAGCGTGAGGGACGGGTCCGGCTCGGGCTCGACGCCGAAATATTCCCAAGCGAGCACGCCGATCGCACCGGCCGCAATGACGCCGAGGGCGACGACGCGCCAGTCCCAGGAGGATTGCTCGCGCCGCGGCGCGCCACGCCCGCCATCGAGAACGCGGCGCTTTCCCTGGGTGAACTCCTCCTCCGTGATGGTGCCGGCCTTGCGCATGGCCTCCAACTTCTCGAGTTCGCCAGTAACGGACATGGATACCACTCCTCTCCCCGGCACAGGTGACATGCCCGGCCGACCATCGCTTCACAATGATATGTTGTGGCGTGAGAGCCGAAACAATAGCCAAAAGGCAACGACAGGAAGGACACACTGATGTTCTATCGCGAGGCGGGCGAGTTCAAGACATCCTATGCCGGGGACCACGCGACCTTCCCTATCGCCTTCGATTTCTGGCGGTTCTGGGTGGTCGTGGCCGTGGGATTCCTGATCGTACCGCTCTTCATCAACGACTATTGGGAACAGTCGATCTTCCTGCCGTTTCTCGTGTTCTCCATGGCTGCGCTCGGGCTCAACATCCTGACGGGCTATTGCGGTCTCGTCTCGCTCGGCACAGGGGCCTTCATGGCCTGCGGGGCCTACTCCTGCTACAAGTTCATGACCGGCATACCCGAGATCCCGATGCCGCTGGTCATCATCCTGTCGGGGCTGGTGACGGCCTGTGTGGGCGTGCTGTTCGGGCTGCCGAGCCTTCGCATCAAGGGCTTCTACCTGGCCGTCGCGACGCTGGCGGCGCAGTTCTTCCTGATCTGGCTCTTCAACAAGGTCGGCTGGTTCTACAACTACTCTGCCACCGGGCAGATCACGGCGCCGGAGCGGGAGTTCCTGGGCGTGCTGGTGACGGGGCCGAACACCGATCCGTGGGCGACGTATCTCTTCTGCCTGGTCTTCGTCTTCGTTTTCGGCTGGATCGCGCGGAACCTGGTGCGCGGCCGCATCGGGCGGTCCTGGATGGCGATCCGGGACATGGACATCGCGGCCGAGATCATCGGGGTGAACCCGCTGCTGACCAAACTCTCGGCCTTTGCGGTGTCGTCCTTCTACATCGGCATGGCGGGCGCGTTGTACTTCGCGATCTGGAAGGGGGCGGCCGAGGGGACGGAGGCGTTCCCCATCGATGTCTCGTTCGAGGTCCTCTTCATGGTGATCCTCGGCGGGCTCGGCTCGATCTTCGGGTCCTTCATGGGCGCGGCGTTCCTGGTGCTCTTCCCGGTTTTCGTGAAGGTCGGGCTGGTCGATACCTTCGGCTGGCCCACGGACATCGCCCAGCACTTCCAGATCATGCTGATCGGCGCGCTTATCATCTTCTTCCTCATCAAGGAGCCTCACGGGATGGCCGCGCTGTGGCGCACGATGAAGGAGAAGCTGCGTCTTTGGCCGTTTCCGTACTAGGCTGCGGCCACCAACGACCCTTCGGGGCAAGAAACAACAGGGAGAGAGCTTCATGAGAAAGCTGGCAATCGCAGCCGCGGCGGTGGCGATGATGGGCGGGACGGCCTCGGCCGATCTGGTCTTCCCGTCGCTCGACTACCGGACAGGGCCCTATGCGCCCAACGGGATCCCGCTGGCCGACGGCTATGCCGACTACTTCACCATGCTGAACGAGCGCGACGGCGGCATCGGGGGTGTCATGACCCGCGTCCTGCCCTGCGAGACCGAGTACAATACGACCAAGGGCGTGGAGTGCTACGAGTCGACCAAGGCGGAGGGCGGACTCGTCTACCAGCCCTACTCGACCGGCATTACCTATCAGCTCATCCCCAAGGCCAGCGCCGACGGCATCCCCATCCACTCGATGGGCTACGGTCGCACCTCCGCTGCAAACGGCAAGGTCTTCGAGTGGGTGTTCAACTACCCCGGCACCTACTGGGACGCCGCCTCGATCATCATGCAATACATCGCCTCTGAAGAAGGCGGTGATCTCAACGGCAAGAAGATCGCGCTGGTCTATCACAACTCCGCCTACGGCAAGGAGCCGATCCGCACGCTCGAGACGCTGGCGGCGCGCGACGGCTTCGAGCTGATGCTGCTGCCCGTGGATCACCCGGGTCAGGAGCAGAAGGCGACATGGCTTCAGGTCCGCCGCGACCGGCCGGACTACGTGGTCATGTGGGGCTGGGGCGTGATGAACCAGGTCGCCATCAAGGAGGCCGCCTCCGTCCGCTTCCCGATGGACAAGTTCATCGGCGTCTGGTGGTCCGCGTCGGAGAACGACGTGCTGCCCGCAGGCGATGCGGCGGACGGATACAAGGCCATCACGCTCCATGGCGTGGGCGACGACTACCCGATCTACGAGGACCTGAAGACCCATGTCTATGACAAGGGCCTCGCCGCGGGTGCCGGCGACCAGCATGGCACGGTGCTCTACAATCGCGGCCTCGTGGCCGGCATGCTGGCCCATCAGGCGGTGGTGAAGGCGCAGGAGATGCACGGCACCGCCGACATCACGCCGGCGATGATGCGCGACGGGATGGAAAACCTCGAGATCACCGAGGCGACCCTCGAGGCAATGGGCGTGCCGGGCTTCATGCCGACCTTCCAGGTAAGCTGCGCGAACCATGGCCCGCCGGGCCTGGGCGCCATCCAGCAGTGGAACGCCGAGACGAAGGAGTGGTCGCTGATCACCGACTTCATCGCGGCAGACCGTTCGGTGGTAGACCCGCTGATCGCCGAGGATAGCGCCGCCTATGCCGCAGAAGCCGGCATCGAACCACGCGCCTGCAACTGAGCACTTTGTCGGGCCGCATTGCCTGACGTATCAAGGGGTGCCGCGTCCGCATGGACGGGGCACCCACGCCCGCCGGGGGACCTTCTGCCGGCACAACAGCTGATCAAGGAGACTGAGATGGGCTGGCTATTCGTTACCGCCATGTTCGTTGGACCTGCATATATCGCGCTCAACGGCATGTTCGGCTCGGACATGATGAAGGTCCTGCGCGGCGAGACCGAGGACCGGGTCAAATACGTTCGCGCCGACAGCGCGCCGGCCAAGCCCGCGCGCGGCAAGAAGGCGGCCGCTGCGGAGTGATCCCGTCTTTCCGCGGCCCGTGCCGGGCCGCCGGAATGCCTGCGCCAGATGCGCGCGGCGTGCGGCGCGGGCTTGGCTGCCCCGCACGGCGCCATACTTCCGTGCGGTGATGCGAAGTTTCGAACGGAGACGGAAATGGACGCCGGCACCCTGCTCGTTCTCGCCAAGCTCGGCGCCTTCGCGCTGATCGTTCGCGCCTGGCTCGTCGCCCGCCGCTCGGCGGAGGAGGTGCGCGCTGAACGCGCCCGCCGCGAGGCAGAGCCGGCACCGACAGCTGCGCACGACGAAGCCGACGCCGTGCCGCTGCGCGAAGCCGCCTGATCCGACAGCCCCCGACATCCCGGGCAAACGCCAGGGATCACAGCGCGAGGCCAGACCGCGATGCTCGACACGACCAAGACCGAGACGGAAAACCTCATCGAGGTCCGCAACATCGAGGTCATCTACAACCACGTCATCCTCGTGCTGAAGGGCGTGAGCCTCAACGTGAAGAAGGGCGGCATCACCGCGCTTCTGGGCGGCAACGGCGCGGGCAAGACGACGACGCTGAAGGCGATCTCGAACCTGCTGCGCTCCGAACGCGGGGAGGTCACCAAGGGTCAGATCCTCTTGGAAGGCGAGGGCGTGGCCGAGCTCGATCCGTCCGCGCTGGTGAAGCGCGGGGTCATCCAGGTGATGGAAGGGCGCCATTGCTTCGAGCACCTCACCGTCGAGGAGAACCTGCTGACGGGCGCCTATACGCGCCATGACGGGCGGGGTGCCGTGAATGCCGATCTCGAGATGGTCTACAGCTACTTTCCCCGCCTCCAGGAACGGCGGCGGAGCCAGGCGGGCTACACCTCGGGCGGCGAACAGCAGATGACGGCGATCGGACGGGCGCTGATGAGCCGGCCGAAGACCATCCTGCTGGACGAGCCCTCCATGGGTCTTGCGCCGCAGCTGGTGGAGCAGATCTTCGAGATCGTGAAGTCGGTCAACGAGAACGAGGGCGTGACGTTTCTGCTCGCCGAGCAAAACACGAACGTGGCGCTGCGCTATGCGCATTACGGCTACATCCTGGAATCCGGCCGTGTGGTGATGGACGGCCCGGCCGCGTCGCTTCGCGAGAACCCGGATGTGAAGGAATTCTATCTCGGGATGGCGGAGGAGGGCCGCAAATCCTTCCGCGACGTGCGCAGCTATCGCCGGCGCAAGCGCTGGCTGAGTTGACAGGTCCCAGACGGCGGATCGAGATGCCGGAAGCGACCGACGGCGCGAAGGCAGTCCGTAGGACACCCGGATCGTCGACGTCCGCGGCCGCCCCCACCCGCGTCAGGATCTACACCATCGAATGAACATATAGAGAACGCGTGCGTCTTGTCGGAGATGCTGCGTGACTCCTGGGCTCCGTCCGCCGTGCGGGCTCATGCCCTCGCCAGCGCCTCTTTCGATCCGAGGGAGCGCGCTCATCACCCGGCTCGACCGGACGGACTACCCAGAACCCGGAGCCTTGCCACCTGCCGCTCCTGTATGGCCGTGTCTGGCCCGGCAAAGATGGGGTAACCTCGTCAAACCGGGATGGGGTCTCACCCGCCTTTGGCGCCGCTTCCCCAAATCTTGCACTGGCAGGGGACCGCACCCGCGGTGCGTGGGGGGAGGTGCCGCACCCGGCCCGTGCGTGGCGCCGTCATGAAGACCGGGTTCTTGGGAGTGTCCAGCTCGTCGGTCGCGGCTTGACTGGCGATTCACCTCAAATGCCGCCTGTCTTCGCCCCGTCAGCGCATTCCCCGATTGCGAAAGCAGGATGCGGCATCGCACCTGCCCCTTGGGCACCTGCGGGATTGTCCGGTCTTGGGACGGTTTGCTCACGCTTCGTTGCAGGGCGTGTTGCAGATTTCACGGATTTGCGGCGCGACTGTCACATGTATGCAATCCACGCGTTTTCGCCTCAATCGCGAAGTAGGTTTGGTAATCAGACGAGCCTACCTTTTGCATACGAAAACCGACGAATGGGATCGGGATAACATGGGCAGCGTTTTCTCTGTCATCAGCCTGTTGAGCGACGAGCAGAAGACCGTACTGGCGAAACTGAGGCGCCCCTGCGCCTGCAAGACCCGCCAGCCGTGCCGGGAAGCGGCCGAGAGCATGATCAGCCTCGGCCTGGTGGAGGTCTCGAGCGGAGACCTGCAGCTCACCGGCCTCGGTAAGCGCGTGGC
>JBCCDG010000030.1:0-37986 GCA_039030915.1 Pseudomonadota bacterium
CCCCCCCCCCCCCCCCTCCAGCCCGCCCCCCAACCCGTCCTCCAGCCCGCCCAGCAAAATGCCCGAACCTCATGGAATACCATCCCGCGGGATGGGCTCTGGACGCATGCCCGAGGCGCGGCTACCGCACGATGTCATGGAGTTCACGGGCAAATCGGCAGCGCTGCAGCGGCGCATGGCGGAGTCGCGCGATCTCGCGCAGCGCCGCCTCGCGATCCTGCACCAGCACGCACCCCCGCGCGGCGAGCGCAAGCGGGAGATCGGCTGCGGCGCAGGCCTGCTGCTGCGCGAGATCGGGCTCGCCACAGGACCGCACGGCCTCGCCGCCGGCATCGATATCTCGCCCGATCAAACCGCCGCGGCCGAGGCTGAATGCGACGGCGTCCCCGGCGTCCAGGCGCGCACCGGCGATGTGCTGGCCCTCGACTGGCCCGACGCGGTCTTCGACGGCGCCGTCGCCGCCCATGTCATCGAGTATCTCGATGCGCCCGAGCAAGCACTCGCCGCGATCCGCCGCGTGCTGAAACCCGGCGCCCGCTTCGTCTGCCTCGCCGTGAATTGGGACAGCGAGTTCTGGTACGGCCCCGATCCTGCCCTCACCGCACCTGTCGTCGCCGCCTGGCGCGCCGGGCTGCCGCGGCCGAACCTGCCGGCGCAACTCGGCCCAATGCTCGCGCGCACGGGCTTTGGCGCACTCCGCCAAGTGCCGGTCCCCGTCGTCAATGCAAGCCTCTCCGAAGATCAGCTCGCCCCTTGGATGGCCCGCCTCATGGCTGCTACCGCGGGCCCTGCAGCGGGCCCCGCCTGGCTCAAAGCACTCGAAGCCGCCGATGCCGCCGGCGAGATGTTCCACTCCTCCGTCCCCATCCTTACCTCAGCCACGGCCATCTGACCGGAGCCACGCCCATGCACCCGAACCGAGCTTTCCGCGGCCAGCCCCAAGACGAAGCGCTCGCCATAGCGCGGAGCCGCGGCTTCGGCATCCTCACGGCCGCCGGCCCCGAAGGCCCCCTCGCGAGCCATGTGCCCTTCCTGCTCGATGCGGCGGGGACGGAAGCCGAAGCCCATCTCGTCCGCTCGACCGCGCTCACCCGCGTCCTCATGCGCGCGGACGCCCCCCTGCCGGCGCTCCTCGTGGTGAGCGGGCCCGACGCCTATGTCTCGCCCGACTGGTATGGCGAGGACGACAAGGTGCCGACCTGGAACTACGTCGCCGTCCATCTGCGCGGCCAGCTCCGCCTTGCGCCCGAACGCGACATGCGCGCCCATCTCGACCGGGTCTCAGCCCATTTCGAGACGATGCTGCTGCCGAAGCGGCCGTGGAAAACCGACAAGATGGAGCCCGATACACTCACGAAGATGATGCGCGCGATCCTTCCCGTGGTGCTAGAGATCTCGAGCATCGAGAGCACCGTGAAGCTCAACCAGAACCGCAGCGCCACGGCCCGCACCGGCGCAGCGGACGCCATCGCCGCCGGCGGCACGCCGGGCCAAGAGACCGCCGCCATCGCCGCGATGATGCACGCCGTCGAGGATGGCTGAGCCCCGCAGCCGCGCCGTCGGCTCATCCTCTTCGGACGCAGACCGCGCCTACCTCGAGGCCGCGATGGCCGCCCTCCAAGACTTCGAGCGCGAGATGGAGCCGAACCGCTTGCCAAGCGCCGAGATGACCGCCGACCAGATCGCAGCGCTCCTCGCCCAGGATGAACGGGCCCCAAAGGCTGTCTGATCCACAGCGTCGACGAGGAACGAAGCCCCTGCGCCCTCGGCGAGAAGCAGCGCTACGGTACCCTCTGAAGTCTCTATGTCGAACCCATCCCCCAAGGCCGAGGCATCGCCCGCGCCCGAACCCTGTACGAACAGCTCGGCTACACCCCAAGCGCCATCTCGCGAGCACAGACAGTCGGATCAGAACGATGCTGGATGGGTGAGCAGAGATCACAAACCAAGTGCTCGGCTCAGCCCGGATGGCTAAGAAAACGACGCCCGATTGGGCGTTAAGATAGCCCACAGCTGTAGGGCGACTGACCACACGGAGCCGACGCCACCGAGAACGCCGAGCGCCCCGCTTCCGGACGCAGGCTCAAGGGCTGCTGCCAAAACAGCACCCTCCGTTACGACAGCACCCATCGAAAGGCGCATTGATCCTCCGGCCTCGGGAGCCTGTTTCGCATGCCAGCGCGCCGCTGCTTCTTCGGAGGCGAAGGATCCAACCCAGGCACACCAACTGACCCTACGCAAACGGGAGGAACCCCTTCCTGTCATCCCCGGGCTCGTCTGGTGTTTGGGGCATCGTTGGGTGGCGCCCCAGCAGGGTTCCGGGCGCTCTTTACGCGGGCGGATCTCCGTGGTGGCGTCGTGGGCTGTGAAGCGCGTGGAGGCTACGAGGCAACGCTCCTCGTCGCCTTTTCCGAGGCCGGGCGGCCGGCCCGCTGCCTGCACGCGCCGATATCCGAGCCTTTGCCCGCCTCAAGGGCCGGCGCGCCAAGACCGACAGGCTCGACGCGCGTGCCATCGCCGAGGCGGTACCCGAGGCGGTGGCACATCGCCCGCCTCTTCGCCGCTCGGCCGCCGAGAACGCCCTGCGCGCGTTCGTGACCCTGCAACGCGCGCTCATTGCCATGCGTGTCGAGACCGACGGGCACCTCGCCCGCCTCGCCGAGCCTCTTACGCGCCGGATCGCGGCCATAGAGCGCCGCGTCACCGGGCTGCTCAATGCGGGTCCGCGCGCCGCGCGGCTGATAACGGGGCTGATAACGGGGCCGGGGGTCGGGCCGCGCCTGGCCGCGCCTGGCCAGGGAGATCGCCGGGGAGATCGCCGGGGAGATCTGCGCCTTCCTGCCGGAGATCGGCACCACCTCGAGCCGCCACATCGCCGACCTCGCCAGCCTCGCCAGCGTCGCCCCGCGCTCCTGAAATCGCATCCCCGCCAGTCCGGTACGAGCACCCGTCCCGGACGCTGTCAGGCGGGGCGCGCCAGCTTGCGCAATGTCCTCTACAGGGCGACGCTCAGCGTCGTGAAGACCCGGTGCGGACTGATCCACGCCTTACATCAACGCCTGCGCGAGACCGGCAAAGCCTTCAAGCCCCGCGTCGTCGCCGCCATGCGTAAGCTCCTCGTCGCGCTAAACGCCATGATCCGAAACGAACAGCACTGGACCCAGCAAACAGACATCTGATCCACAGGTGCTCGACCCCGGGGATCCAGCAACACGGTCATTCACAGGGGCGCGGCGTTGCTGGAATGCCAGATCAAGTCCAGCAACGAAGGTGTCAAATGTCTCGGCCAAACCGCTAAAGGAACCTGTCTCGTAAGGCGCACTGCGTGAGTGGCGACCGGCGAATTGCGCTGCGAGCGCTCCGCCAAAACAGTTTCTCAGGGTTTTGGGCTGCCTCCACTGCTTAACGATCATTACCACCAGGCTCCGGAGCCCACCCACGACAGGTTAAGGTGAGTCGGAGAAACAATCAGCTAACACGGCCGACCCGGTGTTGCGCGGCAGCTAGGGGCAGCGTTCGCCGATGGTTAATCAAGATGTGCCTATCATGTCGTGGGTGGGCGCGGAGCCGGAGCACCGCGCGATCCGCCGCCGCTAGCCTTCAAGCCCACCCAAGCGCCCCAGTCGGAGATCCTTAGGAAGCAGGCGGTAGTGCTCAGCGTGAGCTCGCATCCTAGCTCCATCACCCGCTGGCCGAGGCCGTCGCGCCGCAGACCTCTTCCGTCGCGATCGACCGGCGCAGCGGCGCATCTCGGATCGTCACCCGCTGCCGCTCGCCTCGCGTTCTTCGTCGAGCGAGAAGCGCTCCCGCATCTTTTCGTAGCCATCCTTCGTGTTGTGCTCCGCCTGCAGCGCCAAAAGCTGCAGATCCCGGCGGCGGAACTCCTCGATAGTCTCCTCGGCCGCCGCCCCGTCGCCCAGCGCATCCATCGCACTGCGCGCGAGGTTCACCGCGCTCTCGAACGTCTCGCGCACCGCCCCTGTCGCGCCCAGTTTCTCGAGCCGCGTCTGCTCGAACCGGTCGCTCGCCCGGCAGAAGATCGGCGTCCTGGGTAGGCGCGCGCGCAGCTTCGTCAGGGCCTTGGCCGTCGCGTCCGGCCCATCGCCGCAGAGAAAGATCGCCTTCGCCTCCCGCGCGCCGACCCGCGCCAGCACGTCCGATCGGCGGAGATCGCCGAAGAAGACCTTGTTGCCGAAGCTCTCGGCGATGCGGATCCGCTCCGGGTCATTGTCGATCATCGCGACTTCGTAGCCCCGCTGCCGCATCACCCGCGCCACCACCTGGCCGAACCGGCCGAAGCCCGCCACGATCACCGTGCCGCCCTCCTCGGGCATGCGGTCGACCGCATCGATCCCGTCCAAGTTCTCCCGCTCCGCCAACAACCGATCGACAAGCGCCACGGCCAGCGGCGTGATGATCATGGTCAGCACGATCACCGCGGCGATCACAGTCCCGATCTCCCGGTCCCAGAGCGCGAGCGCCCCGCCGAGCCCCAGGATGACGAAACCGAACTCGCCGCCTTGGCCCAGCAACGCCGCAATGCGCAGCGCCTCCCCCCGGCTCGACCCCGTCCGCTCGGTCAGGACCACGAGGAACAGCGCCTTGCCGGCGTAAAGGGTCGCAGCGCCCAGGATCACGAGCCACCACCACTCGAACACCACGGGCCAAACCACCGCCATGCCCACGCTCATGAAGAAGAGGCCGAGGAAGAGCCCGCGGAACGGTTCGATATCCGCCTCCAGCTGATGGCGAAACTCGCTCTCCGCCAGCAGCACGCCGGCGATGAACGCCCCCATGGCCATCGACAAGCCCACCGCCTGCATGAGGAGCGCCGAAGCCGCGACGACCAAGAGCGCCGCCGCCGTGAAAATCTCGTCGGTGCGCGTGCGCGCGATCAGCCGGAAGAGCGGCCCCAACCCATAGATCCCCACCAGGATAACGAGCGCCACGGCACCGAGCGCGAGCCCCGCTTCCTGCCAGCCCGCAGCCTCCGCCCCACCGCGGCTGCCGAGAAAGGCGACAAGTGCGAGGAGCGGCACGATGGAGAGATCCTGGAACAACAGGATCGCAAAGGCCCGGTCGCCATGGGGGGTCGTAAGCTCCCCCCGATCCCGCATGATCTGCACGGCAAAGGCCGTCGACGACAGCGCCAGTGCCGCACCGATCGCGACCGCCGGCGCCCAACCGACGGGGCTTAGGAACCAAAGCGTGCCTGCAAGCAGCATCGAGGTGGCCACGACCTGCGCGAGGCCAAGCCCGAAGATCTCCATCCTCAGCCGCCAAAGCCGCCTTGGCTGCAGCTCGAGCCCGATGACGAAGAGCAGCAGCACCACGCCGAACTCCGCCGCGTGGCTCACGCTCTCCACATCTCCGATAAGGCCAAGCGCGTGTGGACCGACGACTGCCCCTGCTGCGAGATAGCCGAGGACCGAGCCGAGCCCGAGACGCTTGAAGATCGGCACGGCAACAACGGCGGCGCCCAACAGCACGACTGTTCCGGTCAGGAGGGGGTCGGCTCCCGCCGCTGCTGCCGCCATGCTGTCCTCCCGCTCGGTTCGCCTGCCCGACCCCTGCCCGAGGCTGGCAGCCTGCGGGTCAGTCGTCTTCGATCGCCCTGCCTTCGCCGCCAAAGCGCATGACCAGGTAAGCGATTATCGTGCCAGCCACAGCACCTTCAGGCACGAAGAGATAGGGCGTGGCAAGCGGGCTGCCCTCACCCAGCAGCGCGACGATGAAATCGCGCATGAAGGCATCGCCCAGCATCGTGACCAGCAAGTTGAACCAAGCGCCCACCAGCGCGCCGCGCAGCCACCAGGGCACGCGCCAGGGCAACGCCCCGTTGTTCTCCACGACCTCCAGAAGGGCGATCACCGCACCCATGGTCGGGTACCACATGAGCACGCCCCAGCGCGCCGCGACCGAAGCATCGGGCGTGATGATCGGAATCAGGACGAAGCCGAACAGCCCGATAAGCAGGCCGGCCATCTTCGCCACGGCAAGGCGCGTGAGGAAACTCGGCCCTTCCAACCATCCCTCCCACAAGGTCTCTCGACAACAGCCTGCAACCTAGCAGAGCGCCCGAATAGGTCACCGTGATCATATCGTCGCGGCGACCGTTCGGCCGCAGCCGCGCTGCAACCGCCCCCAACCGTTGCCGCTGAGCGACGCTGGGTATAGACCGGCGCGGCGTCGACCGCGAGCCCCGCCATGTATCCTCGGGGCGGGACCCGTCGTCGCGCATCGCCAGCCAATCGGGAGCCGCATGCGATGGCCCGCATCCTCGTCACTTCAGCCATACCGTACATCAACGGCGTTAAGCATCTCGGCAATCTGGTTGGCTCAATGCTCCCGTCCTGCGTCTATGCGCGGTATCTGCGCGCCCGCGGGCACGAGGTTCTGCTGATTTGCGCGACGGATGAGCATGGCACCCCGGCCGAGCTCGCAGCGGCCAAGGCTGGGCAGTCCGTCGCTGCGTTCTGCGCCGAGATGCATGAGGTGCAGAAGCGGCTCGGCGATGGCTTCCGGCTCTCCTTCGACCATTTCGGCCGTTCGTCCTCCGAGCGGAACCACCGGCTGACGCAGCATTTCGCGGGCAGGCTGGCCTCGGCCGGGCTCATCGAGGAGGTCGAGGAGCGTCAGATCTACTCCCCCGCCGACGGACGCTTCCTGCCCGACCGCTATGTGGAGGGCACCTGCCCCAATTGCGGGTACGATCGCGCGCGCGGCGACCAGTGCGAGAACTGCACGATGCAGCTCAATCCCACCGATCTCATCAACCCCCGCTCGGCGATCTCAGGCTCAACCGATCTCGAAGTGCGGGCAACGCGGCATCTCTATCTCCGCCAATCCGCCATGAGCGACCGGCTGCGCGCCTGGATCGACGGGCAGAAGGACTGGCCGATCCTGACCACCTCCATCGCCCGGAAATGGCTCGACGACGGGGACGGACTGCAGGACCGCTCGATCACCCGCGACCTCGACTGGGGCGTGCCGGTGCAGCGCGGCGACGAGCCCTGGCCCGGCATGGAGGGTAAGGTCTTCTATGTCTGGTTCGACGCCCCCATCGCCTATATCGCCGCGACCGCGGAATGGGCCGATGCCACCGGTCAGGACGACAGCGCCTGGGAACGCTGGTGGCGCCTCGACCGCGGTGCCGGGGATGTCCGCTATGTCGAGTTCATGGCCAAGGACAACATCCCCTTCCACACGCTCAGCTTCCCGGCGACGATCATGGGCGCCACCGGCGCGCTCGAACCCGGCGGGCATGAGGAGTGGAAGCTCGTCGACTATCTCAAAAGCTTCAACTGGCTCACCTATGACGGGGGCAAGTTCTCGACGAGCCAGGGCCGCGGCGTCTTCATGGACCAGGCGCTCGAGATCATGCCGTCGGACTACTGGCGCTGGTGGCTCCTCTCGAACGCGCCCGAAAGCTCGGATAGCGACTTCACTTGGGAGTCGTTCCAGGCCGGCGTGAACAAGGACCTGGCGGATGTGCTCGGCAACTTCGTGAGCCGCATCACCAAGTTCTGCCGCTCGAAATTCGGCGAGGCGGTGCCCGACGGCGCCTATGGCCCGCGGGAGGAGGCCGTGACCGCCGCCATCGCCGGGCGCCTCCGCGCCTTTGAGCAGCATTTCGAGGCGATCGAGATCCGGCGCGCGGCGGCCGAGTTGCGCGCGATCTGGGTGCTCGGCAACGAGTATCTGCAGGAGGCCGCGCCCTGGGCCACGATCAAGACCGATGAGGCCGCGGCGAAGGCGAGCGTGCGCTACGCCCTCAACCTCGTGCGCCTCTACGCCATCCTCTCCCGCCCCTTCATCCCCGACGCCTCGGACAAGATGCTGCAGGCCTTCGGTCGAGAAGAGGACGCGATGGCCTGGCCCGACGACTTAGGTGCAGCCCTCGACGCGCTGCCCGCAGGCCACGCCTTCACGGTGCCGGAAAACCTCTTCGACAAGATCACCGACGAGGCCCGAGCGGACATGGCCGCCCGCTTCGCTGGCGCAGGCTAAACGGTCGCCACGCACCCGTCACCAAAACCGTCATCGCCGGGCACGACCCGGCGATCCACGGCACCGAGCCCAAAGCCCTGGGCCTGCATCCCCTGGCCAAGCCGTGGGACGACAGGGTCGACCGCCCGGTTCTTGCGGCTCGGAAGATGCTCAAGTGTTTTGGCCAAGACACTCAATACCGTCATTGCCGGACCTGATCCGGCAATCCATTTCTCCTGGAAGCGCCTGAACTCGCATGATCTTCTGGATCCCCGGGTCGAGCCCGGGGACGACGTGGATGGGTGCGCTCCGACAGAACCTGACCACTGTGGACCGAAGGTAAGCGGGACGATGTCGCACGAGCCACTCACAGCCGAGATCGAGGACTGGCTTCTCCAGAGCGCGCTCGAAGACCCGGAGATCGCCCCGCTCTTCGAGACGCTCTGCGTTCGGCTCCGCGCCCTCGGCCTGCCGCTCGACCGCGTGATGCTGTCCTGGGTCATCCTCCACCCGCTCTTCGGGACGGAGGAACTCGTCTGGCGCCCCGACGAGCCGCTCGAACTCGAGCAACGCCCGCATGCGGCGCTCGGCAACGCGGTCTGGTGGGCAAGCCCGCTTGCCCATGTCCATGTGAAGAGGCTCGACACCTTCCGCCGTCGCCTCACCGGCCCCGATGCGCTCCTCGATTTTCTGGTGCTGGAGCACTTCCGCGACAGCGGCTTCACCGACTACCTCATCACCGCGGCGTCCTTCAGCATCGGTGCGCTCTCCGACTTCCTCGGCGGCACCACGGGCATGATGGCGAGCTGGTCGACGAAGCGGGACGCAGGCTTCAGCGTCGCGGATCTCACAGCACTCGAACGCATTCGAAAGCCGCTCGCCGTCGCCGTCCATGCAGCACTCCAACGCCGGGTCCTGGACAATGTCGCGACGACCTTCCTTGGCGCAACCGCAGGCGCCCGGCTTCTCAAGGGCGAAATCAAGCTCGGCGATGGGGAGACGATCCCCGCGGTCCTCTGGTTCTCGGATCTCCGCGGCTCCACCCGCCTTTCCGACGCCATGGACCCGAGCGACTATCTCGCGCTCCTCAACATCTACTACGCCTGCACAGCGGCACCCGTGATCGAGGCCGGCGGCGAGATCCTCACCTTCATCGGCGACGGCGTCCTCGCAGGCTTCCGCGTCGGCGAGGGCGGTGCGAAAGCCGCCGTCGCGCGGGCCGAGACAGCGATGGTCGAGGCCCGCGCGCGGCGCGAGGCGGCGCTCGCCGAGGGCACACCGGCCGACGCCCCCCTCGAATTCGGGATCGGCCTCGCGCTTGGCGAGGTGATGATGGGCAATATCGGCGTGCCGAGCCGCCTCGCCTTCTCAGGCATAGGCACCGCCGTGAACCGCGCCCAGCGGATCGAGGCTTCGACCAAGCGGCTCGGCCACCCGGTCCTTGCCGAACGCGCCGTGGTCGAACTCTCCGAACGGCAATGGACGCCGAGCGAAACCCTCACCCTCGACGGCCTCGCAGCCCCGGTCGAACTCTTCGCCCCCGCCGACAGCCAAGCGTAGCGCGCCCCCGTGGCCTCGTCGTCGCGGGCCTCACCCCAACCGCCCGTCGCCGACACGCTTCGTGGCCGTCCTTCGGCGGGACAGGACTGTGCAGTTTCGGCGACGCTTCACCGCGGCGTGAAATGTGTGACAACCGTCGCTATGCGCGGGCGCCATCTCCCGGTAGGTCAGGGACGTAGCGTATCGGGAGAGGGTGATGGACGCGACGGACTGGAGCATCCTGGTCCACCTGGCATCGGGGACCTATGTCGCAGGATACCTGCTCCGCGATCAGCTTTGGCTGCGCCTGCTGCTCCTGCTCGGCACCTTTTTCTACATCGGCTACTACTACCTCGAACCGTCGGAACCGCTTTGGGAAGCCATTGTATGGTCGTCCCTTATGGCGGTCGCCAACACGTTCATGATCATGGGTCTGGTCCGCGACCGGGCGAGTTTCGGCATGGCGGCGGAGCATGCGCGGCTCTATGAGCGGTTCTCGCCCATGTCGCCCGGCGACTTCCGCCGCCTGATGCGAATCGCTCAAAGCCACAGCATCGATGCCGAGACGGTGCTCACGCGCGAGGGCGAACTTCCCGTGGCGCTCTACTACGTCACCGAGGGCACCATCGAGATCGAGAAGGGCTCTCAGCGCTTCTCGATCGAAGCGCCAAGCTTCATCGGCGAGGTCTCGCTTCTGATGGGCGGCCCCGCCACCGCAACGGTGCGTATCCGCCCCAATGCGCGCTATCTCGCCTGGGAGCGCACGACCCTTCACGCGCTCTTGGAACGGCGCGAAACACTCCAGCACCGCTTCGACAAGATCCTAGGGCGCGACATGGCCGGCAAAGTCGGCGCCGGCACGCGGAACGCCGACACCAAACCGGATCAGGAAGCCGCGCCGCTCTAGTGGTTCGACTCTGACGGAACGCACCCGTTCACGTCATCCCCGATCCACCCACGTCATCCCCGGGCTCGACCCAGGGGATCCAGAAGACCGAACGAACTCGAAGGCCTCCAAGAAAGATGGATCGCCGGGTCGTGCCCGGCGATGACGGTATCGAGTGTCTCGGCCAAACCGCTCGCATCCCCGAGATCGAGACCCAGGGGCACGGCCCCGCAGATCGCGCGCGCGCCGCCCAGGTCCGACGGGAGTGCGCTGCCTCAGCCGCGCTCCAACGCCAAGGCGATACCCTGTCCGCCGCCGATGCACATTGTGATGAGCCCGCGCTTCTTGTCGGTGCGCTCGAGCTCCGCGAGGCATTTCAGAACCAGGATCGCGCCCGTCGCCCCGATCGGATGGCCGAGCGCGATGGCGCCGCCGTTCGGGTTCACTTTGTCGGTGTCGAGACCGAGACCCCGGTTCACAGCGCAGGCCTGGGCGGCAAAAGCCTCGTTCGACTCGATCACGTCGAAATCCGACGGGGCAAGGCCGATGCGCTCGAGCAGCTTCGAGACCGCCGGGATCGGCCCAAGCCCCATAACCTCCGGCCGCACGCCTGCGTGGGCATAGCCCAGGATCTTGGCCCGCACCTTCTTGCCCTCCCGCGCCGCCGTCTCCGCATCGGCCAGGATGATGGCCGCAGCACCGTCGTTGATGCCCGAGGCATTGCCGGCGGTGACGGTACCGTCCTTCTTAAAGACCGGGCGCAGCTTCGCGAGGTCCTCCGCCGTGGTGCTGGGCTTCGGATGCTCGTCGGTGTCGACGACGAGGTCGCCCTTGCGCGTCTTGATGGTGACGGGCGCGATCTGCCCCGTGAAGCGCCCACCGGCCATGGCGGCCCCCGCGCGCTTCTGGCTCTCGAGCGCGAAGGCGTCCTGATCCTCCCGGCTGATCTGATGCTCGGCCGCGACGTTCTCGGCCGTGACGCCCATATGGCCCGTGCCGAAGGGGCAGTTGAGGGCACCGATCATCATGTCGACCATGCCTGCATCGCCCATCTTTTGTCCGGTGCGGACCTGCATCGCATGGGGGCTCCGCGACATCGCCTCGGCACCGCCCGCCATGGCGTAGTCCGCATCGCCCATCGCGACGGATTGGAGCGCCGAGACCACCGCCTGCGCGCCTGAGCCGCAGAGCCTGTTGACGTTCATCGCAGGCGCTGTGTCGGGCACGCCCGCCTCAATGGCCGTGACGCGCGAGAGATACATGTCCCGCGGCTCCGTATTGATCACATGGCCCATGACTACATGGCCGATCCGATCCGGCGCGACATCCGACCGCTCAAGCGCGGCCTTGGCGACATGAGCGCCTGTGGCAGTGGGCGCAAGGCTCGAAAGAGCGCCGAGAAAAGTGCCGATCGGCGTGCGGGCACCATCGAGAATGACGACATCGCGGGTCATGAAAGGGCCTCCCAGGGATTGTGTTTCTTCTTGTTGAAGCACGTAGCGCTGCCTTGGGGAAGGTCTTGAGCGCGGGTGAGACGACCGGATCTGCCGGAGATGGCGCGTGTCGGCACAGCAGCACCGGTCTCCCAGCCCTCCCACGTCAGGATAGGCAGCTAAGGATTAACGCCGAGCGAACGCAGCCGCCGACCAGCGCGCAACACCGCGCATACTGAATGTCGAAACGTTAGCACTCTGTTCGGGCGACTCATGCCAACCTGACGTGGGAGGGGGCGCTTGGGAGGAGGTTGGACATCGCGATTGGCTCCGTTCAGCCGCTGGCTGCGGCAGCCCGTTGCACCGGCGCACTTGTTCACGGGGTGGTGCCCAATGGTCGAACATGCCCGTGACGCGATGCGTGCTATCGACGCCACCTCGGCACAGCAGAAAGCCTGCGTTGGGTGTTTGGTGAGCTCGGGCACAGGAATACCGTCTGGCCGGCATGCGTGAGCCCCGATCACCGGGCCCCGATCACCGGGCCCCGCTCACCGGGCCTCGCTCACCGGTCCGCAGCGATCTGCACGGACCCACCTCAGCACGGCCCCGCACGGCTTCGGCTATCGCGCGGAGCCAAACCGTCTGTCGTCAGCTTGTGCTCACCGTCGGGCCGACCGACGCCAGGGCGCGAAGCCTGCAACCGCTGCACATCACCGTGTACCGGGCGTGGCGTCACCACCCCTCGAAACGACCGACGCCCCGCGACCAGGCCGCGGGGCGCCGAAATCAGGTTTCGGAAGCGGGGCGGCGTGCCCCGCTCCGCTGCGATCAGCTGTCGCCTTCGCGGACCCACACCTCGACGCGGCGGTTCGCGAAGCGGCCGGCGAAGTTGTCGTTGCAGCCGACCGGGGTCAGCTCGCCATAGCCCTGCACCAGGACCGGCGAACGCTGCAGCGCATCCGTGCCGATCAGCTCGACGATCGAGTCGAGCACGCCCTGGGCGCGACGCACGGCGAGGGCCCGGTTGAGATCGAACTGACCGATCGAGTCGGTGAAGCCCACCAGCATGACCTCGCGGCCCACGAACTCACCCGCAGCGATCCGCTCGGCCAACTGCTCGACTTCGCGCAGCGACTTCGGATCGAGGCGCGACGAGCCCGGCGTGAAGCGGAAGGCGAGGCTCAGACGCTCCGCCTGGCGCAGCTCGGTCAGCATCTCCCGCATGAGCGGCAGCGAGAACTCCTCCTCGCTCGTCATCGTGAAGACGATCCGCTCGCCCTCTTCCGACAGCGGACGGCTCTCGGTGCGGAGCGAGATGAAGCCCGCATCCTCTATCAGCGGCTGAGCATCGTCGCTGAGCGCGAAACTCACAAGATTGTCGGCGTGGGCCGAGGCCACCTGCGGGTTCTCGTAGAGATAGAGACGACGGCTAAGCGGGTATTCCTCGGTCTTCATCGCGAAGGTCGAGGGACGTGCAACGATCCCGCATTCGAGCCGCAGGGCCAGGGTCTTCGAGGCACGCTCGAAAGCCACGCCGACGACACCGATGCCCGCAAGGTCGTTCGCGACCGTGTCGGACAGCAGCGAGTTCTCGTCGATCCGCTCCGCATCGCCGCTCAGCTGAAGGCCGTTCGGACGCAGAACGAGGCTGCTGAAGGTGTCGAACGTGCCCGTGCCCTCGGCCAGCGAGTAGACATTGATGTCGAGATCGAGACCGCCGACATCCGACCAGTTCGTTACTTCGCCCGCGAAGATCTCAGCAATCTCGGAGAGCGACAGGGACGCGATCGGGTTGTTCGGGTGCACGACAACGATCAGACCGTCGAGCGCGATCACGTGCTCATTCGGGCCCTCACGCAGATCGCCGATGCCGACCGCGGCCAGCTTCTCCGCATCCGCGTCGCGCATCGTGCGGCTCGACATGCCGATGGCGGCCTGCCCCGCAGCGATGCCGTCGAAGGACGTGCCCGAGCCGTGCGCGCGCAGATCGATCGTCGCCATCTGGCGGCCGTCCGGATGGACGATGCGCAGGACGCTCTCGTTCTCGGTCGCCGACAGCTCACGCTCGAAATCGGCGTCGAGCGAGAAGGCATACCCTTCCACCAGCGCCGGCATCAGCTGCGAGCCGATGGTGTTCGACCCGAAGACCCCAAACTCCGCACCGAACAGCTCATCGACCGGGCAGCCCGGGCCGTCGCAGGTCACCTGGCTCGCCGCGATGTTCAGCGTGCCGAGGCTCGTTGCGATCGTGTAGGCCGAACCGTCGAATTCGATGAGCTCACCGGTCAGCGCAGTCGCACCATCCAGCGAGATCAGGGTGATGGCCTTCGACTGCGCGAGCGCGCTACCGGCCAGCAAAGTGGTCGCCGCAGCGACAGCAAGCGCGGCACCATGCCGCTTCAGATCGGTGAGCATCATAATCCCCTCAGTTACGCTCCCTCGGACGCAGCACCCCTCAGCGCTGCGAGATGATGATATCGCGGACAGCGGCCCCAATAAGCGGGTCCCTGCCGGTTGCGACATCGTCGCAGGCCACCGCCCCAAGGCGGCGAACCTCCGGTTCTTCAAGCCGCCCGCGCGAACTGCGGGTGACTACGAAGCCCGGCCGCGCGAACTCTCCGGTGCCGCAAGTCGACGGCAGGCGGTCGCGGAACCGGCTGGTAAAGTCCACATACATCTTCACGACACCGGACTTGCCGCCACGGCGGATCCAGTGGCTGTAGATCTGCACGTTCTGGCCGACCCCCTCGACCGGCGCAAAGCTGTGCAGGTAGCCGCCACCGCGCCGACGCACGGTCCTGAAATCACGCGGCTGGTTCACGCTCACATGGCCCTGGCCCTCGCGCTCGGTGCCGAATTCGAGCGCATGGAGGCCCAGAAGGATCGGCGCATCCCAGGCGAGCGCCACACGCTCGACCCGCTCGACTGCGGTGAAGGGCACGCTGAACTCCAGCGTCTCACCATCGGCGAAGGCAAGCTCCGCCTCGGCCGAAGTCTCGAAGCCGAACATGATGATCTCGCCCCGACCGGTACGGTCGATCTTCACGCCGAACTTCATCTTGAGATAGGTGAGTTCCGCCACGCTGTCCGCATGGCAGGGCGAGGTGATCATCAGATCGGTCTCGCCCGCGGCCCGGACATCGAGCGTGATCGACGGCGGCACCACACAGGCAAGCTCGGTCGAGGGCAGGCGCGCGACGTCGATCTGCTCAGGTGCTTCGGTCACCTCGGGCTTCGGCGTGTCCACCTCGCGCCCGGTGATCGGGGCTGCGATGCTGGCCGGATCGATGGCCGAGAGACGAAGATCCCGGTCCGCGCCCACTTCATCCGGCTGCGCCAGCGTATCGGGGCCCGCCGTATCGATCAGCGGCACCGCCGACATCGTATCGCGCAGATCCATGATCTCGCGCAGCGCCTCGGTCGGCTCGGCAAAGGCGACGGCCGCACCGCCAGTTGCCACCGACCCAACGCTCAGGCCCGGGTTCAAAGCGCTTGAGGCGTCACCGGTCTCCGCAAGCTCAAGCGTGTCCGCCTGGCTCGCGCTCGGCGCCGCGATCTGGCCCGGTACTTCTACTCGGGCCAAGGCGAGCGTGGGCGTCGCCTGACGCCCGATCGCCGACGGCGCCGGAGCGACGGCAGTGCCGCCCGGAAGCGCACCGTCCCCATTGCGACCGCTGTCCCGCGCGACGACGGGGCTCGTGCTCTGCGGCACACGCGTCAGGACGCCGTTGGTCAAACCACCCGGTAGTGCGCGTGAGCTCGGATCCGACCCGATCGATGCCACTGCCGTGCCGCCCGGCGCTGCCGGGGCCGCAGGGCCGCGCGTGCTCGGCGCAGAAGGTGCTGCCGGACGGCCCGTAGACGGCGCGGAGGGCTGCGAGGGTGCTGCAACGCCCGGCTGGCTCGGCCGCGCCACGCCAGGCTGCGACGGCCGCAACGGTTGCGCCAACGCCAAGGTCGGGCCGCTGCCACCACCGATCGACGGACGACCGGGGATCGACGGAGCCGGCACGCTCGGCGCCGAAATCGACGGCGAACCAGAACCAAGCCCAGCACCCGGCGCAGTCGGCGCGCTCAACCCGGCAAGCTGGCCGGGCGCAGACGGCGACCGCGAGGGCGAACCGCTGCCAGGCCTGCTCGGCTGCGAGACGATGCCCGCCCCGCTGCTGCCCCCGATCGAGGGCGATGTGTCGGCAAGGGCAAGACCGCTCCCGATGCTATCAGACGGCACCTGCGGCGCGACGAGCCCCGGCAGCGACGGCGCCCCGGGCGCACGCGAGACCGTGGGCGCTGCCGGACGCGAGGTTCCCGGCGCACTCGGCTTCGGGGCCGCAGCGACCGTGGTTTCCTTGGGCTCAGGCGATTTCGGTTGGGTCGATGCACCCGGCAGCGTAATCGTCGGCAGCGGACGCGCAGGCGCCGTGTTCGGCGCAACCGCGACCGTCGGGCCCGAAGGCGCGCTGCCGGCGGAATTTCCAGTCGGCCGCGACAGGACGATGCCGACGCCCGTGCGCGGCTCCGGCGCGTTCCGCGTGCCTGTGGCGCCGACCACCTGCACGACGACTTCGCCCTCACCAAACTCCGTGCCTTCGATGCTGTAGGAAATCGACTGCGTCGCCTCGCAATCGCTCTCAGCCAGGAACTGCAGCGCGCCGGCCTGAACGAAGACGCGCCCGCATCCGGGCTGGCCGAGCACCGCAAGCCGATCGGCCGCATCGGCCGGAAGCCCGCTATCGTTATCGAGAACGTCGATACGGGTCAGCGTATCCGGTGCGACCGACACCTCATCGCGCACCAGCGCTGCTACATCGTCCTCGTCAGAACCGCTGCCGAAAAAATCAGCCACAAGGTCCTGGCGCTGGACGAGCGTCCCGATAGCAAGCATCAGAACGACGCCGCTCAGGATTGAGATCATCCGATCGTCTTTGAACACGTCAACCCACCCTCGATTGGCCTTGGCCCGGCCCCCCTAAGACCGAACCACGCCTTCACCCCGGCTGAAGGCCCAGCGGTAAGTTAGCAGCGCGGCATACGCTTTTCTAGTCACCCGTCACCTTGACGACACCCACACCAACACCAAGCTGCCCGACGCCCGCCAGCATGGAGGCTATCGATGAAGTTCGGAATCGGCCAGCACGTGCAACGTGTAGAGGATTTGAGGCTTTTGCGTGGCGAGGGCGCCTATGTGGACGACCACCGGCTGCCCGGTCAGGCACATGCCGCCTTGCTGCGTTCCCCCGTCGCCCATGGGCGCATCGTTTCGGTTACGCTCGGGCCTGCGCGACAGCTCCCAGGCGTGCTCCTCGCCTGGTCCCATAGAGAGCTTGGCGACACACTGCATCCCATGGGCAGCGAAGTGCCCTTAAGGCATGAAATCGCTAACGTTTCGGTAACCCATTTGGCCTCCGACAAGGTGCGCTATGTCGGACAACCGATCGCTTTCGTCGTGGCCGAAACGCGGGCCGCGGCCGAGGACGCGGTCGAGGCGATCGACGTGGAGATCGAAGAGCTACCCGCGGTGACCGATCCAGTCGCCGCCCTCGAGGATGGCGCCCCTGGACTCCACGACGCCGCCCCCGGCAACCTCGCCTACCGCTTCGAATGTGGCGATCGGGCGGCGACCGATGCGGCATTTGCGCATGCGGCCCGGATCATACGCGTCCCGGTTGTGAACCAGCGGATCGTGGTGTCCTCGATCGAGCCACGGGCGATCAATGTCGCGTATCACGACGATACAAGGCGCTGGGAAGCCTGGTGTTCGAGTCAGGGTGTCTTCGGTATGCGCGCCAAACTTTCCAAGGCTTTGCGAGTCGAAGCTGAGAAAATACGTGTGCATACCGGCGATGTCGGCGGCGCCTTCGGCATGAAGCTGATGGACCATCCCGAATACGCCCTCTGCGCCCTCGCGGCGCGTCAGATCCGGCGGCCCGTGAAGTGGATCGGGAGCCGCAGCGAATCGTTCCTCTCCGATGCGCAGGGCCGCGATATGCAGGGTGAGGTGGAGGGCGCTTTCGACGCCGACGGCCGATGCCGCGCGATGCGGATGCGCACGGTCTCGGGCATCGGCGCCCATTTCTCCACCGCCGGCGCGGCCGTGCATACGATCTTCTCAGCACCCCTTCTCGGCGGGCTCTACGGGATCGAGGCCATGCATGCGGAGGTCCGGGGGGCCTTTCTCAACACACCGCCGACCGACGCCTATCGCGGCGCCGGCCGGCCCGAAACGATCTACGCGACCGAGCGCTTGATGGAGGCCGGTGCCCGCGCCTTCGGCATGGACCGCGCGGCCTTCCGCCGAATGAACCTCCTCAGCACGGATCAGCTCCCGCATCCCTCCCCGGGCGGCCTCACTTTCGACAGCCTCGACTGCGCCCGCGTCCTCGACCGCGCGCTCGCGGCGGCAGACTATGAGGGTTTCGAGGCGCGCGCCGCCGCGGCCGAAGCCCGCGGCATGCGGCGCGGCATCGGCGTGACCTATTACTTCGAGCGGACGGGCGGCGGCCCGGTCGAGCACACGCGGTTCGACTTCCAGGGCAGCGACGCCTCGGACATGGTCCTCGAGATCCGCATCGGCACACAAGCCTCGGGCCAAGGACATGAGACCGCCTGGGCGCAGATCGCGCATGAAACCCTCGGCCTGCCGCTCGAACGCATCCGCGTGATGCCGGGCGACAGCGACAGCCTCAAGGGCGGCGGCGGCACGGGCGGCTCCCGCTCGACGATCAAGGCGGGCCAGGTTCTGCCGATCGCGGCCGAGCGCCTCGTCGAAACCGCCCGTCCCCATGCGGCCGAGATGCTGGAGGCCGCCGAGGGCGATCTCGACTACGAACCCGCCACCGCCTCCTTCCGCATCGCCGGCACCGACCGGGTGGTGAGCCTCGCCGCCGTCGCCGCCGTCGCGGCCGAGGCGGCAGACACGGGCGGCGCAGGCGGCCTCGCGGCCGAAGCAGAGGTCAACGAGGCCAACAACACCTACCCGAACGGCTGCCATATCTGCGAGGTGGAGATCGATCCCGAGACCGGGCGCACGGACGTCCTGCGCTACACGATCGTCGACGACTTCGGCCGCATGATCAATCCGATGCTGGTCGAAGGCCAGGTGCATGGCGGCGTCGTACAAGGCCTCGGCCAGGTCTTCGGCGAGGCGGCGCGCTGGGATGCGGAGACGGGCCAGCCCGTCACCGGCAGCTTCATGGACTACACCCTGCCGCGGGCCGGCGACGTACCCTTCTTCGCGCTCGATTTCGAGGAAGTGCCGACACCCACCAACCCGCTCGGCGTGAAGGGCTGCGGAGAAGCCGGCAGCGTCGGCGGCATCCCGGCAGGCGCCCTCGCCGTGCTCGACGCGCTCTGGCGCGCAGGCGTCCGCACGCCTCTCGAAACCCCCTACACGCCCCTCAAACTCTGGCAAGCGCTCCACGACGCAAGCCGACAAGACCTCGCCGCCGAATAACCCGAGTAAGCCGACAACCGAGTGGAACCTACACGTTCCAACAAGCCTCCCAAGCGCCCCCTCCCGCGTCAGGATGGGGGCGCTCCGGTTAAAATCGCGCGAACGCTCCCCCGGTTTTTCGCGCAACATCTCGAGGACCGGGCCGGGTCAAGGATGGCACAGCCACCGGCAAAACCGGCGCCGCAGGCGTCCTTGACGCGGCCCGGTCTTCGACGGCACTCTCGGTCAGAAGCCCCGCGGGCTTCTCCCCAGCCCCCGCCTTATCGGCCAGCAGCGCAACCCTCGACACGCCAGGGCGCCCCAGGGTGCGGCACCGGCCAAACAGAAATCCCGCAGGTCTCATCGCGGCGACCAGCCGCGATTCCGCTGGCCTCGATGCCCCAGCACCTAACTCAGGCGGACATTCGAGCGCAGCAGCTCCTCGAAATAGGCAATCGTCTTGCCCAGCCCCTCATCGAGCGCCACGGTCGGCGCCCAATCGAAGAGCCGCCGCGCCTCGGCGATATCGGGCCGGCGCTGCAGCGGGTCGTCCTGGGGCAGCGGCCGATAGACGAGGCGCGACCGGCTGCCGGTCCGCTCGATCACCTTCTCCGCCAGCGCCTTGATCGTGAACTCGCCCGGATTGCCGATATTCACCGGCCCCGTCACGCCCCCCTCGGTCTCCATCATCCGCAGCATCGCCTCGACTAGATCGTCGACATAGCAAAAGCTCCGCGTCTGACTGCCGTCGCCATAGATCGTGATGTCCTCGCCCTTCAGCGCCTGCATGATGAAGTTCGACACGACGCGCCCATCATTCGGGTGCATGCGCGGGCCATAGGTGTTGAAGATCCGCACGACCTTGATGTCGAGCCCGTGCTGGCGGTGATAGTCGAAGAACAGAGTCTCCGCGCAGCGCTTGCCCTCGTCATAGCAGCTCCTCGGCCCGATCGGGTTCACATTGCCCCAATAGCCCTCGGGCTGGGGATGCACCGAGGGGTTGCCGTAGACCTCTGAGGTCGAGGCCTGCAGGATCCGCGCCCGCGTCCGCTTCGCCAGCCCCAGCATGTTGATCGCGCCATGGACCGAGGTCTTGGTCGTCTGTACCGGGTCATGCTGGTAGTGCACCGGGCTCGCCGGGCAGGCCAAATTGAAGATCCGGTCGACCTCCACATAAAGCGGAAAGGTCACGTCGTGGCGCATCAGCTCGAACCCCGGCGCGTCCAACAGATGCGCCACGTTCCGCCGCCGGCCGGTGAAGTAGTTGTCGATGCAGAGCACCTCATGGCCCGACGCCAGCAGACGCTCGCAAAGATGGCTGCCCAGAAACCCGGCCCCGCCGGTCACCAGCACGCGGTCGACCATATCTATCCCCTCTTCGCAGCCGCATCATCCGCGCGGCGCCCCGGATTGCAAGGACCGGCAGGCCTCTCCTCGGCATGCTCGGGGAAAAAGCGTGGCCAGTCCGGCCGGCGGCCCAACACCGCATCATAGACCGCAGCCGTCATCGCCGCCTTGCGCGCCCAGGTGTATTTCTCGAGCACCCGCTCTCGCGCCGCTCGACCGAACGACAGCAGGTCGTCAGGGCGCTGGACGAGATCGGCGAGCCGTTCCCGCAACCGGGCTACGATCGTCTCGCGGTCGCCCATCGGGATCTTGAACCCGGTCTCGGCCGTCACGTGTTCCGCAGGCCCGCCATAGTCGACGATCAAGGGCGCCACCCCCAGCGCCATCGCCTCCAGCACCACCGCGCCGCCGAACTCCCGGATCGAGGGGAAGGCGTAAAGGTCGGAGCCCACCAGGATCTCCTGCACCGCCCCATGCGGCCGCCAGCCGTGGAACACGACCGCATCGCCGAGGCCGAGCCTTTCGACCAGCGCACGCAGCGCCGGCATCTCCGGCCCGTCGCCCACGATGTCGAGGACGAGGCGCCCCTCCGCCACCAAGGGCGCCGCCGCCTCGATCAACATGTCGCAGCCCTTGTAGGGCACGAGCCGGCCGACGAAGCTCGCACGGAGCGGGCTGCCAGGTGCGGCACGCGGCGGGAGCGAAAAGCGCTCCGGCAGGATCCCGTTCTCGGGGATATAGACCGTCCGATCCCGTGCCGCGGCCGGGATCTCGGTCTCCGTGTGGCGGGAGCCCGCGATCACAGCCGCCGCATTGCGATAGGTGGCCCCCCGCCCCGGCAGCGCGCGGTAAAGCCCGCGGAGATAGCTCAGCCACTCCCGCTCCGCCCGCCGGGCCCGATCGAAACCGGGCGGCCAGGGCACGCCGCCGTTCAGCGGGCCCAGCACGAAGGGCACGCCCACCGCTCGGCACCAACGCGCCATCGGGCTCGGCTGAATGGGGGAGAGGGGCGTGATCCGATGGACGAGATCGAACCTGCCCGCACGCAGATCCGCCCCGAACCGCCGCCATACCAGCCGCTCGAAATAGGGATAGGCCAGCGTCTGGAACGCCTGGACCGTGGTCCAACCCTTCCCCGATCCGCCGCGCAGACCCTCTCCCAGCCGCGAGAGCGGCCGCGCCAGCGCCTCGCTGTCGAGTGCGGTGAAGTCCTCGTCCTCAACGAGCCCTGCGCGCAGGAACGCATCCCGATTGCGGATCTGCGTGACGATATGGACATCGGCGAACGCCCTCAGCGCTGTCGCATGCGACCAGCCTTCGAGCGGGACGGAGACGAATTCAGGGTTGGCCTGCTCGGCGATGGCAAGGACGCGGGGCGGCGCGCCGTCCGGCTCTTTCTCCTGCACCGATCCCCCCAACGGCAGCGCGCGCCGATCTGGCCGGGGGTGTAGACGAGGGGGCGGAAGGCGACAATTCCTTTCCGGTCCGTGCCGGCGCTTTCAACCACCTTCCGGCGCCTTCCGCCCCCCATGATCAGCGTATCAGGCCACGCGCCGCTCCGCCGGCTGAACCGCATCCGCCAGGCGATGCAGCGCATGCGCCACGCCTCGGCGCAGCGCCCTACCCAGCCGCCGCACTTCCTGGGCCCGCAGGGCATGGGCGCGGCGCATATGGGCCTGGTAATCGCTCAACTCATGGATATTCATGACAGGTTCCTTTCACATCAGAACACAGCTCCGTTTGAAAGAGATGATGGGCATTGTACTTCCATCTCACAAACGAGTTATCCTCTGACTTCACATAAGGAGAACTTGACTATGCAAACCCGCCTGCCGCCGCTGACGGCACTGCGCGCGTTCGAGGCGGCGGCCCGGCATATGAGCTTCGCGCGCGCAGCCGAGGAGCTGCATGTAACGCCAGCGGCGCTCAGCTATCAGATCAAGACCTTGGAGGAGCATCTCGATATCGAGCTCTTCCGGAGGCGGAACCGCGCGGTGGAGCTGACCGAGGCCGGACGCATCCTCATCCCCCGCATCGCCGACGGCTTCGCAGCACTGGCCGAAGGCGTCCGCGCGCTCGAGCGGTTTCAGGAGGGCACGGCCCTTACCGTCACCGCGGGCCCGGCCTTCACGGCGAAATGGCTGGCACCGCGGTTCTTCCGCTTCGCCTCCGCCCATCCCGGGATCGAGCTCCGCTTCATCGCCTCGCTCCGCACCCTCGATTTCGACCGCGACGGCGTCGATGCCGCCCTCCGCTTCGGCCTCTCAGCGCCGAGCGGGCTCTACTCCGAAGTGCTGATCGAGGAATTCGTGATCCCGGTCGCCGCCCCCGAAACCGCCGAAGCGCTCAAGACCCCGGAAGACGTCCTGCAGGCGCCGCTTTTCCACGATGACAGCGTCAAGTTCATGCTGCCGGAACTTGACTGGACCGCCTGGTTCCGCGCCGCGGGCCTTGGCGAGGTACGCGAGGCCGCCCGCGGCCCCCGCTTTTCGAACGCAGACCACGCGATCGACGGCGCAATGGAGGGCGGCGGCGTCGCCCTCGCCCGCGCAAGCCTCGCCGAACGGGACGTGGCCGCAGGCCGGCTCGTGATCCCGATACCCCTCGGCCTCACCCTCGAAGGCCGCTTCCGCTTCGTCTGCAAACGCGGCGCCGAACGCGACCGCCGCATCGCCACCTTCCTCGACTGGCTCCGCGAAGAGGTAAAGGGCATCGAAACCCTCCGCCAACAAGTCGCCCTACAACCTCTTCCGTCATAGAGTGCAGTCAACACGAAGGAGGAACGACACTTACGTCATTGCCGGGCTCGACCCGGCAATCCAGTGACACGCAATGTCGGTTGCGCAGCCACCGTGAGCGGGACACAAACTGGACGACCAAGGAGAACCGCCCATCTGGACAACGAGACCGACGGACTGGGCCACGGAGAAACGGCATGAAGATCGGGATTCTGCAGACGGGTAAGGTGAACGAAGCGCTCGTCGGCACTTTCGGTGAGTATCCGCCGATGATGGAGGCGCTTTTCGCCGAGGCAGCGCCCGACTTCACCTTCGAGGCCTGGCCCGTCGTCGACAACGTCTTGCCGCCCGGACCCAATGCGGCCGATGCCTGGCTCGTCACGGGCTCGCGCCACGGCGTCTACGACCCGCTGCCCTGGATGGAGCCGCTCAAGGATTTCCTGCGCCGGGCCCGCGCCGCCCATCGCCCCGTCCTCGGCATCTGCTTCGGCCATCAGATCGTGGCGGAGGCCTTCGGTGGGCGCGCCGTCAAATCGGACAAGGGCTGGGGGCTCGGCCACCACACCTACCGCGTGCTCGCCCGCCCGGGTTGGATGGCCGATGCGCCCGCGGAACTCGGCCTCCACGCTCTCCATCAGGATCAGGTGGTCGAACTGCCGTCGGATGCGACGCTTCTGGCAGAGAGCGCATTCTGCCCGATGGCGATGCTGGCCTATGGCGATCCGGAGGCGCCGGATGCCGTCACGGTCCAGCCCCATCCTGAGTTCGACGCGGCCTTTACTGGTGCCCTCATCGCTCGCATCGCCGAGGATGGGCGGGCACCGCGCGACCGCTCCGATGAGGCGCTCGCAGCGCTCGACGGCGCGAACACGCTCACCCCATCGGCCCGCGCCTTCGCCCGTTGGGCGGCCAGTTTCCTGCGCCAGGCCGCCACCCGCGCCGACGCCGCCTGACGGCGCCACGCGGCCGTCACGGTCAGCGCGGCGAGCCTCGCCCCACAAAGACGAATGCAAAGGCGAATGCCCGGGCCAGGCCCGGGCATCGCGTTCTCATCGGCAGGTGCAAAGCCTCGCGCCTACTCCGCCGCGGCCGCAGCCGTCAGCTTGCCCAGCGCGCCGGTCATCTTGCCGATCGACGGGTGCTCCGCCGTCAGCCCATGCGCCGCCGCCATCGCCTTCGGATCGCGATAGACGATCACCGTGCCGTCCGGCCCGTCATAGGCCAGCACGCGAATCGGCAGATCCAGCCCGGCGGTCGGCGAACTCGCCATCACCGGCGTCCCCAGTTTCGGGTTGCCGAAGATCAAAAGCTGGCTCGCCCCGATCGGCTGACCGACGCTTTCGCCGCCAGCACCATGATCGACACGGGCAAACACCTTCGCACCGGCCTTCTCCACCGCCGCAGCCAAACGGTCGATGGTGTCGGCAACGCTATGCGGGCTCGATACGGTTACAAGCTCCGCCGCATGAGGCTTGCCAGGGGCGAACCCCACAGCCAGCACCAAGGCCAGAGTAGCCGCCACCAGGCGGCCGGTGATCTTCAGGGGCATGTCTTCCTCCGCTGCAATGCGCGGCAGACCATAGCCCCAGGCGCCCGCCCGGGCGAGATCAATCAAGCGTGAGACGACAGCTTGGCGATCTCATCCTTCAGTTCGAGCTTCCGTCGTTTCAGTGCGGCGATCTCCAGGTCGTCCGATGACGGCCTCTTCTGTTCGAATTCGATCTGTCTCGAGAGAGCTTCATGTTTGCGGCGCAGTTCGAAAATCCGCGGGCTCTGAGACATCTCGGTCCTCCCTTTTTCACGTCGCTGCATAAAACTAGAGCAGCCCTGCATCGAACTGTCACGCATTTGTTGAAAACCGTATTAGCAAAAGGAGTTACCTGCAGGAACCAAGGATCATCCACAATTGACTGCGGGAGACTCAGTCAAACCATTTAGATTTCAAGACATCGTGAGGGATTACTACCGCAGTGCAGCACTCCCATCGCGTGCATGATCAGCCCGCCGGCAACGCCCGCTCCACAAGCCCCGACCAGAACGCCACGCCGGCCGGCAGGGCCCCGTCGTCAAAGTCGTATTGCGGATGGTGGAGCGGCATGCTCTCGCCATTCCCGATCAGGACGTAGCAGCCCGGCACCGCATTCGCCATGAAGGCGAAATCCTCGCCCCCCATCGTCGGTGGGTGCCCGCGCGTGACGACCTCATCGCCAAAGATGTCGCGCATCGCACCCTCGACGAAATCCGTGGTCGCCGGATCGTTGACCGTCGCGGGATAGGGCCGCTTGCCGCGAACGATATCGGTCTCCACGCCAAAGGTCTCCCCGATCCGAGCCGTCATGCGCTCCATCTCGGCCTCGATGGTCTGCGCAACCTCGTTGTTGAAGGTCCGTGTCGTGCCGCAGATCTCCGCCCGGTCGGGGATCACGTTATGGGTCTGCCCGGCGCTGAACTTCGTGACGCTCACCACCGCGGGTTCGAGCGGCGGCACCGCCCGGCTCACGATCGACTGCAGCGCCTGGACAAGCGCTGCACCCGCCACGATCGGATCGCGCGTCGAGCTCGGGAAAGCCGCATGCCCGCCCGCTGCGCGCAGCGTGATCGTGAACTCATCCGCCGCCGCGAAAACCGGTCCCTCGGTCAGTGCGAAATGCCCAGCCGGCATACCGGGCCAGTTGTGCATCCCGAAGACCCGCGTCGCCGGGTAACGCTCGAAGAGCCCATCGTCGATCATCGCGGCCGCCCCCGCGCCGCCCTCCTCGGCGGGCTGAAAGCAGAAAAACACCGTCCCTTCGAAGTTTCGGGTCTCGGCCAGGCGGCGCGCCGCACCCAGCAGCATGATCGTGTGCCCGTCATGGCCGCAGGCATGCATCTTGCCGGGATTGGTGGAGCTGTGGGGCACGCCCGACGCCTCCTCGATGGGCAGCGCGTCCATATCCGCGCGCAGCATCAAGGGCGGCGCGGTCCCCGCACCCGCCCCCGACCGGCCGTGCAGAACGCCAACGACGCCCGTACCGCCAACGCCCGTCTCGACCGCGTCGAAGCCGAAGGCACGGAGCTTCTCCGCCACGACCCCGGCGGTGCGATGCTCCTGATAGCCAAGCTCCGGGTGGCGGTGCAGATCCTGGCGCCATTCCGTCAGATCGTCGGCCATGGCTGCGATGGCGTTGGCGACGGGCACGGTTGGGGCGTTCATGGGCGCTCCTCGGTTAGCTGCAGGGCTGCGCCGTCGCGCAGGACGGCGCGGGCGGCAGCGGTGAAGTCCTCTCGGTCTTCAGCATGTATGGCCCCCTCGTGCAGAACAAGGGGGGCGAGCAGAGCACAAGGCGTCGCGACTTGCGTGCGGGCCGTCACGATAACGCGGCTGGCAGCACGCCCGGCGCGGGCCTGCAAGGGCAGAATACGGATCTCGCCCGCGGGCCCGTCCAGCGCCGCCAGGATCTCGGGCAACCGCGCCGCACGGTGGATGATCGTGATCCGGCCCCGGGGGCGTGCGCGCTTGAGCGCCGCCTTCAGCCACGCGGTCAGCCCCTTGCCTTCGCGCTCGTCCTCCCGATGCGCCCGGTCCCGCACGGCCACGGGGCTCGCCGGCCCATGGGCGTGATAGGGCGGGTTCATGATAACGTGATCAAACCGCCGCGCGCGCAGGTCGGCCGGCATCGCCGCGACATCCCCCTCGATAACCTCGAGCGGCACGCCGCCCAAAGCCGCGTTCGCCCGCGCCAGCGCCGCATAGCCCGGCTCGATCTCGAGACCCGTGATCGCCAGATCCGGCACCCGCGCGGCGAGGCAGAGGGTCGCAGCCCCCGCGCCGATCCCAAGCTCGAGCACGCTGTCGCCCGCCTCGGCGGGCACGGCAGCGGCCAGGAACACGGGGTCCGTCGCGGCCCGATAGCCAGAGGCCGGCTGCCATAGCACGACGCGCCCGCCCAGCAATCCGTCCTCGGTCAGCGCGCCGAGGGCCGCTTCTGCCTGGTTCCGGTGCAAAGTCGCCTGGTCGCCCTCAAGGGTCGCCCGGTCGCCCTCCCGCGACCCATCGAAGTCGTCGCCGGTCACCCCCTGGAATGGCGACCTTCGTCGCCCGCGCCGCCACCAGTCGGCTCGATCCCATTATCGCGAAGCACGATCCGCGCGCGCCAAAGGTCCTGACGCAGCACCATGATGCGGCGTGGGAACGCACCTATCGACCCCTCGACGATGCTCATGTTGCTGTCGAATACCACGCAGTCTATATCCTCGCCGGACAGGAGCGCCTCGACGAAGGGAATGGTCGCCGGATCGGTGGTCCGCAGCAGTTCCTCCATGGCCGAGAGCCCTAATGCAAAGCCCCCGTCCGCGTCGAGGCCCGGCATGCCGGCATCGGCCGGATGCTGCGAAAGGACCGGCCCCGCATGACGATGCCCCAGCCCACTCAGGCGGCGGACTTGACGAAAGCTGCTCCTGGCGATGGCGGTAAGGGCGCTTTCGAGCGGCTGACCGGGCTCGTCGCGGCGGATCTCGACGCGGTAAGCACCCTGATCCGTGAGCGTATGAGCTCCGAGCACGCGCCGCGCATCCCCGAGATCTCGGCCCATCTGATCGAGGCGGGCGGCAAGCGTCTGCGCCCCATTCTGACCCTCGCGGCCGCGGGTCTCTGCGACTACACCGGCCGCGATCATGTGAAGCTCGCGGCGACGGTCGAGTTCATCCACACGGCCACGCTCCTGCATGACGACGTGGTGGATGAGAGCAAGCGGCGTCGCGGTCGGACCACTGCTAACATCCTGTGGGACAACAAGTCTTCGGTGCTCGTCGGCGATTACCTCTTCGCCCGCGCCTTCCGGCTGATGGTGGAGACCGGCTCGCTTCGCGTGCTCGACATTCTGTCGAACGCGTCCGCCGTGATTGCCGAGGGCGAGGTGCTGCAGCTCTCGACAGCGCATGACCTGCGCACCGACCGGGCGCGCTATTTCCAGGTGATCCGGGGCAAGACGGCCGCCCTTTTCGAAGCGGCGGCCGAGGCCGGCGGCGTGATCGCGGGCGCGAGCGAGGATCGCATCAGCGCGCTCGCCACCTATGGCGACGCACTCGGCATGGCCTTCCAACTCGCCGATGATTGGCTCGATTATGCCGGCAGCGCGGCCGCACTCGGCAAGAACACAGGCGACGATTTCCGGGAAGGGAAGGTGACGCTGCCGGTGATCGAGGCGATGGCTGCCGGCGATGCCGACGCCCAGGCCTTCTGGCGCCGTACGGTCGGCGAAGGGCGTCAGGAACCGGGTGATCTTGACCGCGCGATGGCCCTCGTCGCCGAGACCGGCGCGCTCGAAGCCACGCGCGCAGCAGCCCGCGCCGAAGTCGACCGCGCCATCGCGGCCCTTGCGGTCTTCCCGGCAACACCCCTCCGCCAAGCCCTGACCGACGTGGCCGAATTCGTCGTCAGCCGCAAAACCTGACCCAGCCTCAGCGCCCCTTCTACGATCCGTCTGCGGGCCCGATCATACCCGTGCCACAGCACGACCCGACCTAACCGAACCAAACAACCGAGCTTGTCATCCCCCGGCTCGAACGGGGGATCCATCGCGGGTAGGCGGCGCCAAGTGTTCTGGATCGCCGGGTCGAATTCGGCGATGACGGCTCCGGTGTCGTGGGAAATCAAGGTCGGATTATTTCGATAAATCAGCAACTTGGCCGCTACGCGCCCACAGGTGCGGCGGCGCTCCACCAACTGGGCTCGGACTGGCGTAGTGCCGCTGCCTTGGCGAGCGCCGAGGCCTTGTCAGGATAAAGCGCGAAGCAGGTGGCGCCGGAGCCGGACATGCGGGCAAGCGGCGCGTCGGCCAGGGCCTCCAGCACGGTTGAGACGGGTGGGCAAACCCTTCGCGCCGCGGGTTCGAGGTCGTTGCGCCCTTGGGCCAGCCAGCCCAGAAACGTCTCGGCATCCGGGAAACCGCGCTCAGGCACGGCCACCATCGGCCGGCAGTTCTTCTCGGTCGTCGCGGCGAAGACCGCGCGCGTGTCGACCTGGACGAGCGGGTTCACCAGCACGATCCAGAGGGGCGGCAGCGCCGGCGCAGGCGACAGCCGCTCCCCGATCCCCGCCATCGCCGTCGCTCGTGGCGCTTGCAGGCAGACGGGTACATCGGCGCCGATGGAGACGGCGAGCGGCTCCGGCACCGTCACACCCCAGGCCCGTGCCAACAGCCGAAGCGTCGCCGCGGCGTCGGAGGAGCCGCCCCCGATCCCCGACGCAATCGGCAGGTTCTTCTCGAGCCGCAGTGCCGCGCGCGGGCGGAGGAGCCCCGCACTCACCGCAAGCCGTTCGGCCGCAGAAAGCACCAGATTGTCGCCATCGGCCGGCAGATCGAGGCCGAAGGGGCCGCTCAGCGAGAGCGAGAGGCCCGGCCCATCCTCCCACTCCAGCCGGTCGCAGAGATCGGGGAAAACGACGAGGCTGTCGAGGAGGTGGTAGCCGTCGTCCCGCTGACCGCAGAGATGAAGGTACAGGTTCACTTTCGCCGGCGCCGCCTCTGACAGGACGGCGGCGGGATCTGGCGGCGTGGCGGTCGTGGCGGTCCCGGTCATCGCCACACTGCTAGCCTCGCCCGCCGTTCGAGACCAGATGCCTCGTCACCAGATTGCGCTGTGAGATGCGCCTCGGCGTCATCCCTCTGCTTGGACGGCGCATCCAGAGTACACTGCCGCGGCAGGTGCATGGATTGCCGGGTCGAGCCCGGCAATGACAGCTTTCCATGGTGCGATGGGGCCAGCGTCCACCGACCCACGCCTCGAATTGGCGCGACTAGCCCGGGTTTTCGGGCGTTGGCGCGGGGTCGCCGCCGATGACCGCGGGCTTCCCGGCTGCGGTCTCCTCCTCCAGCACCGCGTCGAGGCCGCGGGAGAGCTTGGCGCGGATGCGCGTCTCCTCGTCCTCCTCAGGCTCGAAGCTGAGCGCGCGGCGCCATTGGAAGCGCGCCTCGGTCCGCCGGCCGACCATCCAGAGCGCATCGCCGAAATGGTCGTTGATCACCGGGTCCACGGGGCGGAGCTCCACCGCGCGCTCCAGATGACGCACTGCCTCCTCGAAATCGCCAAGGCGGAACAGCACCCAACCGAGGCTGTCCACGATGTAGCCGTCGTCAGGGCGCTTCGCGACCGCGGTCTCGATCATCTCCTTCGCGCGGTCGATATTCATCCGCAGCTCGACCCAGGAGTAACCGAGATAGTTCAGGACCTGCGGCTGATCGGGCTCCATCTCCAGCGCCTGCAGGAAATCGGCCTCGGCCTTCTCCCACTGGTCCGACCGCTCATAGGTGATGCCGCGCTGGTAGAAGAGCACCCAGTGGCGCGGCTCGATCGGGTCGGTGAGCTGGATCGCGGCGTCATAGGCGACCGACGCCTCGGCAAAGCGACGCTCCCGCCGCAGGATGTCGCCGAGCGCGAGCTGCGCCTCGACCGAGCGGGGGAAGCGGGCGGTGACCTCGCGCATGGCGATGATCGCGGGCTCCAGCCGGCCGGCCTCATGCATCGCGTTCGCCCGGCCGATCTGCGCCTCCAGCGCCTCGGGCGCGTTCCGCGGCACGCTTTCATAGGCCGCAATGGCGAGGTCGTACTGCTCATCGCGGGCGAGCATCTGTGCCATCAGCACCTTGGCGTCGATCAGGTCCGGATCGAGGAAACCGGCAAGGCGCGCATAGGCGAGCCCGATGATCCGGTTCTGACCCCTGGTGAGAAGCCCCGAGATGCCGAAGAGCGCCTCCGCAGCACCGGCCGAACCGGTCGCGATCTCGGGCGACAGCTCCTCGCCCGCCTCAATGGCGGAAAGCTGATCCTGCAACCGCGCATCGCCAAGCGTCGCCGAGATGCGCGCCGTCAGAAGGTCCGTCGCGGCCTCGACATCGCCCGAACGCGCCAGGGCGCCGGCATGCATAAGCGTCAGGCGGTCGGTCGGCTCACGCAGACGCTCCGCCGTCTCCTCGAAGGAGGTGATGGCCGCCGCATCGTTGCCAAGGGCCGATTCGAGGATGCCGATATGGTAGGTGGCCATCATCTCACCGGCAGCACCGCCCGTGCCAGCGTCCCGCAGCGCAGTCAGCGCCGCCCGCGCCTCATCCGCCTTGCCGAGATCGAAGGACGCCCAAGCCTCGATCAAGTAGCTCACGAAGCTACCCGTCTCGGCATTCTGCTCGCCGATCATGTCGACGATCGCCTGCGGGTTCTCGGCCTTGAAGGCGTCGGCCGCGATCAGGAGGAGTGCGATCTGGCTGTCCGGGCGCGTCTCGACAAGCTTGCGGGAGAGCGCCACGGCCGTCTCGATCTGCCCGGCCGCGACCTTGTGCAGGATCGTCCGCTCCAGCAGCACTTCGTTGTTCGGATCGGCGGCAAGGGCTTGGCCGTAATAGCGCGCAGCAGCCCCGACATCGCCCTTCCGCGCTGCATGCTCAGCCGCGAGATAGGGTCCGGCAAGGGGCGATTGCGCAGCGGCGGGAAGGGCCGTTGCCCCAATAGTCGCCCCAACGGCCGCCCCGAAAGCCGCCACGGTCGCAGCCGCAAGAAGGGCGCGCCGCCCGACGGAGATGATACTCCCGTAAGCCAATAGCGTTCTCCTCGACATCGTGAGCGGCCACGCCGCTCACCTCGGCCTATCCGAAGCGACATAGGTGTCAAATTGCAAGATTGCGTGTGATCGGGGCGGAAAAGTGTCTCGCCCACAGCTTTTTTACCAAGGCGCAGTTGGGGACCAAGGTCACGCCGCTTCGGCCAGAAGCCCGGTGATTGCAGGGGCGACGGCGCGGCTGCCACTGGCTGAGACGAAGACGCCGATATGGCCGGTCGGCACTTCGAGCTCGCGATAGGCGACATTGCGAAGATGGTCGCGCAGTGCCCTGGTGCAAGGCGGCGGCACGATATGATCGTCGCGGGCATAGATGTTGAGGACAGGGCACGTGATGTTGGAGAGCTGAACGGGGCGGCCGTCAAGCTCGAGCCGGCCGCGGGCCAGGCGGTTCTCGCGGTAGAGCCCGACCAGCCATTCGCGGGCGAGTGCGCCCGGCTGATCGGGGCGGTCGGCGAGCCATTTCTCCATGCGCAGGAAGGTGTCGAGCGCGTCCGGATCGTCAGCGATCTCCATCAGATCCGCTGTGTACTTCGCCGCCGTGCGCGCAGGCGTGAGGCCGTTGAAGACCGCGCCCGAGAGGCGGCCGGGCACCATGCCCGTATCGGCGACGAGGCGGTCGATCAGGTCCTCGGGCAAGCTTCGGAGCCAGGTATTGAGCTGACCGCGATCCGCCGTGGCGCCTGCCGCATCAGCATGGAAATCGATGGGTGTGACGGCGAGCGCGAGGGCCATCAGCCTTTCGGGGTAAAGTGCCGCGTGGGCCGCCGCGAAGACACCCCCCTGACAGATGCCGAGGAGGGCTGCGCGCGGGCGCTCTGCCACGCGTGCGATGACCTCGAGCGCGTCGCCGAGACGGTGATCGGCATAGTCGGTCATGTCGCAGAAGCGGTCGGCCCGGGTCGGATTGCCCCAGTCGAGCACGAATGTGTCGACCCCGGCCGTGAGCAAGCGCCTGACGAGGGAACGGCGCGGCTCAAGATCCGTCATGCTTTGCCGCCCGACGAGCCCATGGACGATGAGGAGCGGGCCGAGCGGTCGCTCGACCTCCGCGCCCAGGGGGCGGTAGCGCGAAAGGGTGATCTTGCCCGAACGCCAAACCGTGTCCTTGGGCGTCGTTGCGATCTCGACGCGGCGGCGCTGCGCCTCGCCCATGCCGCCGAGGAGGCGGATCATGCGCCGCGTCGCCTCGATAGCAGCACAGGCACCCAGTGCTGCGGGTGGCAGGCGCTGCTCGCTGGCGCCGTGGGGCTCGGCTGCCGGATCGTCGATCATCCCGCGCCCCCGGCAGCGTCGGGGCGGGCCGTGTCGGGACGGGCAGTGTCGGGACGGGCCATATCGCGGCGCAGGCTGCGGATCTCACGGCGGAGGGCGTGCAGGCTCTCATGCACATCGTCGAGTTCCGCCCGCGTCGGCAGGCCCAGGAACTCGGCCAAGCCCTCCGCCCGGGCGCGGAGGCTCGCGCGGAGCGCGAGGCCGGTGTCGAGGAGATCGCGCTGGGCCGAGAGGTACGCCTCGCTCGACTGGAGCCGCGCCACCTCCGCATCCGCAGCCGCCCGCCAATGTGCCATCAGGCGGTCCCAGGCGGCGGCCCCTGCGCCCTGTCCTGGCGCATCGTCCCCGGCCGTGTTTCCAGCCGCGCCCCCGGCTGCGTCATCGGCCACGGTCGCGGCTTCTGGTGCATCCTCATCGGCGGCCAGGCGCTCGGCGAAGCTGCGGAAAGCGCGGAGCCAACCCTCGGCGACGATGGCGCGGAACTGCTCGAGCGCTGCCATGAAGCGGATCCACTCGCCGCCCTCGCGCAGGAGACGCCGCTCCTCGCTCAGCATGTCGGCAAAGCCGGGTCCTTCGAGCCAGCGCCAGAGATCGGCCATGCCGCCGTCGCCTTCGCCCCTGAGCCAGCCGGCCGGATCGAAGGGGCTTGCGCCGGGCCCCGCGGCTCGTTCGGCATGGGCGGCGGCGAGAGCGTCTAGGAACCGGCTCCAAGCATCGTAGACATGGCCGGCCTGTGCCCAAGCCCCGGCTGCGGTTCCGGCTGCGGGACGCGCGGCACTGCTGTCCTCGCCAGGTGCCATGCCAGCCGCAAGCGATGCGAAGGCGCGCGCGCCATCCTGCCAAAGCCGGAAGAGGGCATCGTCAGCGGTGCCATCGCCCGCCATCGCATCCTCCCCGTCGCGCGCCCTGCGATCATGTCAGCCCGGGCGGCAGCCATCACGTAGCGCCGCACCCGCTCTCAGCGCCCGGAGATACACCCCTGCGCCACGCTACGCCAGTGATTGCAAGCAATTGGGGTCCCCGCCCCGGGCCGTTGCAGGCGCGCTCGACGCTCAGGCAGGGCCGAGCACGGTGCCATCGCGCTTGGTAAAGAGCCGCCGGCCGTCGGGCGCCTGGGTCACGCAGAGATCGTAATTCGCATAGGCGACCTCATCGCGATCGGGCAGTCGACTGCCGACCTCGAGAAGCACGGCCGGCGCGTCGCCGCGGTTCTCCATATGGTGGGTGCGGCCGGTGCCTGCCGGGAACCCCGCGCAATCCCCAGGGCCAAGGAGCCGTTCCTCCTCCCCCGAGATCAGCCAGACCGTACCCTCCAGCACCATGACGAACTCATCCTCATGGCTATGGGCATGGGCAGGTGCGCTGTGGACGCCGGGCGCGAGTTCCAGCCTGTTGACGCCGTATTGTGAGAGGCCGAAGTGCTGACCGAGCCTCCGCTTCGCCCGACCTTTCGCCTCGTCCGCCACACCTGCCGGATGCGGCGCGCCGGCCTCGAGCGCCACGTCGCGCCAACCGACAGCCACAGGGGGTGCGAGGCGGCGGTCGAGGCCGGCGCGGGCCGCGCGCGCAAGGTCCGCCAGGCGCGGCCATTCGAGCACGATGTTGGTGACGGGCCTGCCGGCGAGGGCGTCGGGCTCCTCGCGCACCTCCTCGGCCCCCAACCGGGCATAGAAGGCGCGCGCCCGGTGGTTCTCAGCGAGCACACTGCCGCGGAGGCGGCGCCGGCCGACGGCCATCAGCCGGTCCGCCAGCTCACGCATCAGAAGCGTCGCAATGCCCGTCCCATGGAACGCCGGCGTGGCGTACAGGCTCGCCAGCTTCTCCCAATTCCAGTCGTCGCGCACGGGGTGAGAGGCTGCGAAGGCCACGACCTCCTCCGCCACGACGGCGACGAGCACCGTGGCAGGCGGCGTCTCCCCACCCAGGATCCGGGGCCAGCGCGCCGCCCGCTCGGCCCGCGCCTCGGCCAAATCATCGCCGGTCAGCCCGTAGGTGTGATCGTAGGCATCGCCATGGATCCGCGCGACGACCGGCGCATCCGCCGCCACGGCCGGTCGGATAACGACGGTATCGAGGGCGTGAAGATCCATCACGCGGTTCTCCGAGCATGGACGTGGCGGTGCCCCGGTCAGAGCATCGCCGGCAGGACTTGATCGGGCGGGCGGTGGCCGTCGGCGAAGGTCTTGATGTTGATGATGACCTTCTCACCCATCTCAAGGCGCCCTTCCTCGGTCGCCGAGGCCATATGCGGCAGCAGGACGACATTCGACAGGCCCATGAGGCGCGGGTTCACGCCGGGCTCCCGCTCGAACACATCGAGGCCCGCGCCCGAAAGTTCGCCTCTGACCAGCATGCGGGTGAGCGCGTTCTCGTCGATCACCTCGCCGCGCGCTGTGTTGACGATGTAGGCGCTGGCTTTGAGGAGCGCGAGGCGGCGAGCCGAGAGCAAGTGGAACGTCGCGGGCGTATGGGGGCAATTGACGCTGACGATATCCATGCGGGCGAGCATCTGATCCAGGCTCTCCCAATAGGTGGCGTCGAGCTCGGTCTCGATGTCTTCGTGCAGGCGCCGGCGGTTGTGATAGTGGATCTGCAGACCGAAGGCGCGGGCCCGGCGGGCGACCGCCTGTCCGATCCGGCCCATGCCGACGATGCCGAGGCGCTTGCCCCAGATCCGGTGGCCCATGATCGCCATCGGAGACCAACCCTGCCAGTCACCCGACTGCATCAGCGCCTGACCCTCGGCGATTCGCCGCGGCACGGCGAGAATCAGCGCCATGGTCATATCGGCCGTGTCTTCGGTCAGCACGCCGGGGGTGTTCGAGACGAGAATGCCGCGGGAGCGCGCGGTCTCAACATCGATATGGTCCACGCCCGCGCCGTAATTCGCGATCAGTTTCAAGCGGTCGCCCGCGCGGGCGAGGAGACCTGCATCGATGCGATCGGTAAGCGTCGGCACCAGGACATCGGCGCCCGCGATCGCGTCGCCGATATCGGCGCTCGTCATCGGCGTGTCCGCCTCGTTCAGGCGTACCTCGAAGAGTTCTCGCAGTCGCGTCTCGACGGGTTCCGGCAATTTCCGTGTGACGACAACGGTCAGGCGCTTCCGGCTCATCCCAATTTTCCCCATATTCTGGCCCGATGCGATTGGTAGACCGCCCTGCACGGCGTTGAAAGGAAATTGCGCGTATCTGTGTCAGCGGAGTGCGAGTGTGGATTATGAGAGTGCGTGAAACCGGTCTCAGCCGGTCTGGAAGAGCAGGATTCGGCAGGAGCGCCTTGATGAGACGGCCTGGCACGCGGATGCCAACCCCGAGTGACGGATCGCGACGCGGGTTGCGACATGGATCACGACTTGGGTCGCGATTTGGGTCGTGGGCAGCCCGGTCCGCCGGGTTGATCGCAATCGGACTTCTGTTCTCAGCAGACGCGCTGGGACAGGGCAGCACCCTGCAAGCGCCGGCACCTCTGTCGTCGCCGACATCGCCTGCCGGCCCGCTTGGGGGTTCGCGCGCGGGAGGGATCGGTGTCGGACCGGTCACCAATCTGCCCTTGCCGCGATACGTCTCGCTCCGCTCGGACGAGATCAATGTGCGCCGCGGGCCGGGGCTCGAATACCGCATGGACTGGGTCTTCCGTCGTTCGGGCCTGCCTGTGCGCGTGATCGGCGAGCACAAGGATTGGCGGCAGATCGTCGACAGCGACAATGCGAGCGGCTGGGTCTACCACTCGCTCTTGACCGGCAGGCGCACCGTTTTGGTGACGACCGACATGACGCGGCTTCTCGCCTCCGCCGAGCCCGAGGCCTCGCTTCGCGCCGAAGTGGAGGCGGGCGTCGTGGCGGATCTCAGGCAGTGCTCGCGAAGTTGGTGCGAGATCGAAGCAGGCGAGGTGGTGGGCTGGGTCCCCAAATCCGTGCTTTGGGGCGTGGACGCGGGAGAGCTCTGGCCGCGCTAAACGAGCCTTGCCTCCACACAGCAACCCTGCGCCGCGCGGCTCGGCGCCCGTTCTCCTGCACCTTTGGACCTCACATCCTAACGTCATGCTCGGGCTTGGCCCGGGCATCGACGGCGGATGGCGTTGGGATGTCGGATCCCCGGGTTCGAGCCCGAGGATGACGTGGATGGGTGCGTTCCGTCAGAACCCGGCCGCTAAGCGGCGCCGCGCTTTGGCAATGAAACCGCGGGCTTGGCTTCGCGTTCTGCCGTTTGCTGAACCTCCTCCTCGCGCCGCGCAGATTCGAGCTCGAGACGGCGGACGCTTTTGAGCGTTTGCTCCAGCAATCGGCGGTTCATTGCGACCGCGTCACCCAACAGCGCGAGGGTCAAAGTGATGACGCCGACGAGGATGAACACGCCGCCCAAGACCAGCGATTGCAGCCGACCTGCGCCATCGCCCAGCAGGAAGTAGATCACGAAGCGCATCACCGGCAGCGAACCCACAGTGATCAGCACGAGGCCCAATGCCGTGAAGACGCGCAGCGGATAATACATCACATAGGAGCGTACGAGCGTGATGAGCTGCTTTGAAAGAAAACTCGGGATGCTCTTGAAAAGGCGCGATTCCCGGGTCTGCGGGTTCGTACGCACCGGCACCGAGACGACCGCCATGCCGTTGTTGCCGGCCTGGATCAGCGTCTCGATCGTGTAGCTGAATTCGGACATCACGTTGGTCGCGATCGCCGCCTCCCGCGAATAGGCGCGAAAGCCCGATACGGCATCCTTGATCTTGAGGCCTGAGATCGTGCGAACGACGCG
>JBCCDG010000031.1:0-37647 GCA_039030915.1 Pseudomonadota bacterium
CCCCGCGCCCCCCCCCCCCTTCGGGTTCGGGCGGGGGGCCCCCGACGCGAAAGCGCGCGGGTCTGGCCGCTCAGACGCAAATGGTATCGAGCGGGGGAAAGCCGTTGAAGCCGACGCTCGAATAGCTCGAGGTGTCGGCGCCCAAGGCGCTCGGCCAGGGCCACCACCTCCTCAGCGCCCGCGCCGAACTTGCGCCCGAGCGGCCGGGCGGCGGTGTTTTCCTCGACCCGAAGGCGGCTGAAGACGCGGGCACCGGGGGCGTTGGCGGCGATCTTCGCAACCTCCTCGGATGCATCGGCCACAAAGAGACCGATGCCCGCCGCATGGGCGAAGGCGATGTCGGCTGGGCGCTTTACGGTGTTCCCGAAGCTGATCCGCTCCCTGCTGGCGCCCTCAGCAAGACAGAGCCCGATCTCTCCGCGCGACGCCGCATTGAAGGATGCGCCGAGCCGGGTAAGGCGTGCTAGGACGGCAGGGTGCGGATTGGCCTTCGCGGCGTAGAAGATGCGGGCGCCACCCCGCTCCGTTCCGAGCCCTCCGGGCGAGCGCCAGATGGGCCGCTTCGGCCGCCTCGAGATCGACCACCAGCGTCGGCCGGTCGAAACGCGCGCCCGCCGTGGACCCTGCAACGCGCGGCGACAGGCACGGCGGCAGCCATCGGCCGGCCGGGCCGTCTGAACGGAAAAGGGGCGCCGCAGCGCCCTGGAGTCGAGCGGACATCACCATCCCCATGCAATCCTCGGGACGTGCCCCCGGACCGACCAGCGAAGGACGCGACCGTCGCTGCTCGTGGCGCTGCCCCGGCAGCCCGCTCTTCAAAACCGGTCACGCGCGCACGATCGGGAGGGATGCGCGGCCGCCTCCGGCATGGCAGTCTGGCGCCTCGCCCACTGCATCCTGACGGAGCACCGGAGGCCATAGACTTGCCGCTCGCCGCAGCTTTCCCCGCCAAGCTTCTGATGCCGCCCAACAAAGGAGCCTGACAACCGATGCTCATCGACCCCCAGCGGCTACTGGCCGACCTGCACACTCTGCGCGGCTTCGGTCGGCGAAGCACCGGCGTCGTCCGCCCCGCTTTCGAGCCCGCGGAGATCGAGGCCAGGCGCTGGACGATCACGCGCATGGCCGAGGCGGGGCTCGAGGTGCAGGTCGACCCCGCGGGCAACGTCTTCGGGCTGCCGGGCGGCCAGGGGCCCTGGCTCCTGCTCGGCAGCCACACGGACAGCCAGCCCGAGGGCGGGTGGCTCGACGGCGCTTACGGGGTCATCGCGGCGCTCGAAGCTGCGCGGGCGCTGCCGGGGCGCGTGGCGGTCGTCAATTTTCAGGATGAGGAGGGGCGCTTCGGCGGGCTGACGGGCTCGAGCCTCTGGGCCGGCCGTGCCACCGGGGACCTCATGCTCGAGGAGGCGGACCGGTGGCGCTCGATCGAGGATGTGAGCTTCGGTGAAGCCCGGGCGCGGATGACGGAAACCGCGACGGGCGACTGGGTGCCGCCCGAGCGCTTCAAGGGGTTTCTCGAGATCCATATCGAACAGGGGCCGAACCTCGTCGAGGCGGGGCAGGCGGTGGCGGTTGTGGACCGCATCGTCGGCATCGGTCGTGCGGTCCTGACATTCGAGGGCGAGCAGAACCATGCCGGCACCACGCCCATGGCGCGGCGGCGGGACGCCTTTCGCGGTCTCGCCCGCTATGCCGTGGCGCTCGACGAGGCGATGGCGGGGATCGTGACGCCCGCCTCCGTCTGGACCATCGGGCGTGTCGCTGTCGAGCCGGGGGCGCCGAGTATCGTGCCTGGACGGTCGGTGGCCACCGTGCAATGGCGCGACGGTGATGGCGAGCGCCTGCGCGCAATGGGCCGGGCGGTCGAGGAGACGGCGCCCGCGGTGGCGGGCTCCCTCGGGCTCGGGCACGGCGTCGAGATGAGCCCCTATATCGAGCCGCGTGCCTTCGATGCAGCGTTCTGCACGGCGCTCGACGCCGCGGCCGAGGCGGCGGCGCCGGGGCGCTGGCGGCGGCTCCCCTCCGGCGCGATGCACGATGCGACGAATGCGCAGAAGGCGGGACTGCCCTCGGCAATGCTCTTCGTGCCCTCGATCGGGGGCATCAGCCACAGCTTTGCGGAGGATACGGCTGAGGAGGATCTTGTCTCGGGCGCCGAAGCGCTTGCGCAGGGCGCCGATCGCCTCGCCTGATCCTGCGGCTTGCTCATGCAGATCCGGAGAGGCCTGTGATAGCATGCTGATTATGCTGGGTTCTCGCACAGTGCAGGGCGGTGTCGCGCCGCCTTCTGCCGAGAGCCTCTTCGATGCTGATGTTCACCAATCGTTCGCTGCGGTGACGTTACGCTGACGTGGGTGGGCGCGGGCGCTCCGCACCCGCCGCCACATGCATACGCCGCGGCCTTGAGGAGCGCAGCGTGTCCAGCTCGGCCTTCGGGGTTATGGGGATGGGATCGTGGAGGCAGGCACCGCGCGTCAGTAAAGGCCAGCGCGGTCACGGAGGCCTTGGACGTCGAGAATGTCGAGCCGGCGGCCATGGCGGGCGATGAGCCCGAGGTCGCGGAGCTTCGACATCTCGCGCCCAACTGCCTCGCGCTGCGAGAAGATGAGCGCTGCGAGGTCCTGCTGGGTAGGGAGCGGCTCCAGGACCGCGCGGTCGTCCGCCTCCCCGGCACCCGCGAGTGACAGGAGCTCCGCCGCCAGCCGTTGCTCCGCATTCAGCGTCGTCACCGCGCGCATGCGGGCAGAGAGGGCGCGGACGCGTTCGGTGAGATAGAGGATCACCGCCCGGCTGACGGTCGGCTCCTCCGCCAGCACCGCATTGAAGCTGCGCGCGGAGAGGCGGGCGGTCCGGCAGGTGCTGAGGGCGAGGACGTTTGTCGAGCGTGGCTCCCCATCGACGGCAGCGAGGATGCCGAAGCTCTCCCCGGTCTGGATGTCGGACAGCAGCACCTCCTTGCCTTCGTCCGTAAAGGTCGCGGCACGGGCCGTGCCCTCAAGGATGAAGAACACGTCGTCATCGGTGTCCTCGTCGCTCACGATCAGGGCGCGTGCCGGGTACTGCGCTTCCTGCCAGTGCTTGGCCAGCGCCGCGATCCCTGCCTCGCCACAGCGCGCAAGGGTGCTTCCCTCGGGAAAACCCGTCATTTCGACCTCTTCTTATGGTGTGTGATCGTGAAGACGCTGCTGCCCGACTGCGGTATCGGCGAGAGCCGGCCGAAACTCAAGCGCCGGAGACCGCCCACGGCGCACTTTGCCGGGAATCGGTGCCGATGGTCGACAACGCGGGCGCGGCGCGTGCGATCAGGCGAGGGATTTGAGATCGCGCTCCGGATCGCCCAGGCCGTCGAGCGCAGGCGTGATGCCCGCTTCGATCCAGCGCTTGCCCTGCATGTAGGCGCGGGGCTCGTTAATCGCATCGACGGCGATGAGCCGGCCCTCGCGGATATACCAGAGCGACACGGCGCCCTCCCGGCTGCCGGGGCGGCGGATGATGCGGTCCTGCCCGGTGCCGAGCCCTGCGATCTGGAGCTTGGCGTCGTACTGATCGGACCAGAACCAGGGGCTCGGGCGGTAGGGCGCAGTCTCGCCCAGTATCGCGGCGGCGGCATGCTCGGCCTGATCGATGGCGTTCTGCACGGATTCTAGCCGGATGCGTCCGCCCTCCCACGGGAACGAAGCGCAATCCCCTGCCGCCCAGATCGCGGCGTCGGAGCTGCGGCAGGTCTCGTCCGTGCGGATCCCGTTCTCGAGCATGAGGCCGGCCGCTTCGGCGATCCCCGTCACGGGGAGCACGCCGATCCCGACGAGCGCGAAGTCGACCTCCCGCGTGCTGCCGTCCGAGAGGCTTGCGGCGAGGCGGCGGCCTTGACCCTGGGCCAGCCCAGTGAGGCCGGTGCCCTCCCGGATGTCCACGCCGTGCCGGGTATGGAGGGCGCGCACCGCGTCGGCGGTCTCAGGGCAGGCGACGCGGTTGAGGATGCGGGGCGCCATCTCGAGAAGTGTGACCTCGAGCCCGCGGGAGGCGGCGACGGCGGCTGCTTCGAGCCCGATATAGCCCCCGCCGATAACCAGCGCGCGTTCGCCTGCCTCGACAAGGGGCGCGAGCGCGTCCGCATCCCCGAGGTCGCGCATGACATGGACGCCGGGCAGCGCGCCGCCCGCCGCCTCGGGCAGACGGCGCGGGATGGAGCCCGTCGCGATCAGGAGCGCGTCATAGGGCAGGCTACGCTTCGCCGTGACGACCTCGCGGGCGCCCGTATCGATCCGCTCCGCAGGCTCGCCCAAGGCCAGCTCGATCCGGTTCTCGGCGTAGAAACTCTCCGGCTTGAGGGAGAGCCGCTCGCGGGCGAATTTCCCCAGCAGATACTTCTTCGAAAGCGGCGGGCGCTGATACGGAGGCATCTCTTCGGCGGAGAGGATCGTGATAGGGCCGTCGGCGCCAAGCGCGCGCAGCTTTGCCGCGGCACTCGCGCCCGCCTGTCCGCCGCCGATGATCACGATACGCATCGTCCGCCTCCTTTGCCGTCGACGCGCACCTGAAGCCGGGCGGGGGCGAGAGGCAAGAGCGCGCGCGAGCTTTGGGGTCGCAGGGCCACCCGAGCAAAGAAGAAGGGCGGCCGCGCTCGGCGACCGCCCTGCATTCGTTCCGGGTAGCTCAGCCCGCGGTGAGGAGCGGGGTCTGCTTGCCCGTAAGGCGCGGGTTGTCCGGCGGGGAAATCTGGAGGTCGAGCTTTCCGTCCTTCACCGCCACCTTCACGAGCCCGCCCTTGGCGAGCTGGCCGAAGAGAAGCTCCTCGGCCAGCGGCTTCTTGATGTTCTCCTGGATCACGCGGCCGAGCGGGCGCGCACCCATGGCGGAGTCGTACCCCTTGTCGGCCAGCCATTCCGCCGCCGGGCGGGTGAGCTCGATCGAGACCCCGCGATCCATGAGCTGAACCTCGAGCTGCAGCACAAACTTCTCGACAACCTGCAGGATCACCTCGCGGGGCAGGGCGCCGAAGGAGATCACCGCATCGAGGCGATTGCGGAACTCAGGGCTGAAGGTGCGTTCGATCGCGGCCGTATCCTCGCCCTCTCGCCGGTCCCGGCCGAAGCCGATGGCCGCCTTGGCCTGCTCCTGCGCGCCGGCGTTAGAGGTCATGATCAGGATCACGTTACGGAAGCTGACCTGTTTGCCGTTGTGGTCGGTCAGTCGGCCATGATCCATGACCTGGAGAAGGATGTTGAACACATCCGGATGCGCCTTCTCGATCTCGTCGAGCAGAAGCACCGAATGCGGGTGCTGATCCACGCCATCGGTGAGGAGCCCGCCCTGATCGAAGCCCACATAGCCCGGAGGCGCGCCGATCAGGCGGCTGACGGAATGCTTCTCCATGTATTCCGACATGTCGAAGCGCTGCATCTCGACGCCGAGGATGCTCGCAAGCTGCTTGGCCACCTCCGTCTTGCCCACGCCCGTGGGCCCGGCGAAGAGGTAGGAACCGATGGGCTTCTCCGGTTCGCGCAAGCCGGCGCGGCTGAGCTTGATGGCCGACGCGAGCGCTTCGATGGCCTTGTCCTGCCCAAAGACGACGCGCTTGAGATTGCCATCTAGATCGCGCAACGCCTCAGCATCCGTCTTCGAGACGGTCTTGGGCGGGATGCGGGCGATCTTGGAGACGACGCCCTCGATCTCCTTCGGCGTGATCGTCTTGCGGCGCTTGGCAGCCGGCACGAGATGCTGCGCGGCGCCCGCCTCGTCGATCACGTCGATTGCCTTGTCGGGCAGCTTGCGGTCATTGATATAGCGCGCCGCCAGCTCCACCGCCGATTTGATGGCATCGGTGGTGTACTTCACGTCGTGATGCTCTTCGAAGAACGGCTTGAGACCCTTGAGGATCTTCACGCTGTCATCGACCGTCGGCTCGTTCACATCGATCTTCTGGAAGCGTCGGCTGAGCGCACGGTCCTTCTCGAAGTGCTGACGGAACTCATTGTAAGTCGTTGATCCCATGCAGCGAAGCGAGCCCGACTGAAGCGCGGGCTTCAGCAGGTTCGAGGCATCCATCGCACCGCCCGTCGTGGCGCCTGCGCCGATCACCGTGTGGATCTCGTCGATGAAGAGCACGGCGTCCGGATGATCCTCGAGCTCTTTGATGACGCTCTTCAACCGCTCCTCGAAGTCGCCGCGGTACCGCGTGCCGGCGAGAAGCGCGCCCATGTCGAGCGAGAAGATCGTCGAGCCGCCGAGCACGTCGGGCACCTCGTCCTCGACGATCTTCTTGGCGAGGCCCTCGGCGATGGCGGTCTTGCCGACGCCCGGATCGCCGACCAGCAGAGGGTTATTCTTGCGACGGCGGCAAAGAACCTGGATGCAGCGCTCCACCTCGTCCTCGCGCCCGATCAGCGGATCGACGCCGCCACGGCGCGCCTTGGCGTTGAGATCGACACAGAACTTGCCGAGCGCGCTATCGTCGGCCTTCTCTTCCTTGCTGCTTCGGGGCGCTTCCTTCTCCTCCTCGGCGTCCTCCGCGCCGCGCACCGCGCGCTGCTCGCCGAAGGCTGGATCCTTCGCGACGCCGTGGGAGAGGTAGTTGACCGCGTCGTAACGGGTCATGTCCTGCTCCTGCAGGAAGAAGGCCGCATGGCTCTCGCGCTCATTGAAGATCGCGACCAGCACATTGGCGCCCGTCACCTCGGATCGGCCGGAGGATTGCACGTGGATGGCGGCGCGCTGGATCACGCGCTGGAAGCCGGTGCTGGGCGCAGCCTCCGAGCCCTCGCCTTCGAACACCAGCGTATCGAGCTCGTTGTCCACGAAGCGGGTCAACGTGGCGCGCAGATCGGCGAGGTCGACCGAGCAGGCGCGCATGACGCGGGCCGCGTCCGGCTCATCGACCAGCGCGAGCAAGAGGTGCTCGAGCGTCGCCAGCTCGTGGCGGCGCGCATTCGCCAGGCCGATGGCCCGGTGGATCGCCTCCTCGAGCGTCTGGGTCAGTGAAGGCATGCCCGTCTCCTTTAGCGCCTCGAAACCCGCGGCCCGACCGATGCGCTTCGAATGCCCGCATCGGAGCCGCCCACAGTAAGTTATGTTGGCGCCGGTTTTCCTGCGATCAAGCTAAACGTCGCGGCGGCGGCCATCAGTCTCGAAGAAGGGACGGGATAGCGATAGCCCCGTCACTCTTTCTCCATCGTGCACTGCAGAGGGTGCTGGTTCGAGCGGGCGCAGTCCATGACCTGCGTCACCTTGGTCTCGGCCACCTCGAAGGGATAAACGCCGACCACGGCGACACCCTTGTTGTGCACTGTCAACATGGTCTCGACCGAGCGGGCGTGATCCATGTTGAAGAAGCGTTGCAGCACATACACGACGAATTCCATCGGCGTGTAATCGTCGTTGAGCATGAGCACCTTGTAGAGCGAGGGCCGCTTGGTCTTGGCGCGGGTCTTGGTAACGACCCCGGTATCGCCCTCGCCGTCCTGCTTGTCAGGCCCGGCGAACACGACCGTCGACGCGGCGCCATGCGAAAAGCTCTGCATGCAGATAAAGTGCTCGTATCCGATTGGTCCGAAGCTGAGCATATAAGCGAGCGGTCGGGCAGGGGAAGAGCCGGCGAGGCCCAAAATAGCAACGGGGCGAAAGCGCCGCGCGCTTCCGCCCCGTAACGTGCACCGCAGCAAGCGCAATGCCTATCATGTCAGTCGGCCATTTCAGGCGCTCTTGAAGAGTTCGGTCGACGCGTTCACGCGGGCCGTGATCGGCGCGGAGCTGTCCTTCGCCGCGGCGGCGAGAAGATCGGCGAGCTTGTTCGCGCCGCTCACCATCGTGTCCATCGACGCCTTCGTGTAAGCCGTCTGCTTTTCGAAGAACTCGGTCACCGATTTGGCAGCCGACATGTCCTTGGCGGCAGCAAGGCTGTCCTCGTAGGACTTCTTCTGCAGCGCCATGACTTCGGCGTTGATGCCCTCGAAGGCCTTCGCGGCAACGCGGCTGGATTCTACCAGCGCCTCGAAGTTCTGCTGGCCGAAACCCGCCATCTCGGTCGCGGACTTCTGCATCTTCTCCACATTCTGCTCGACGGCCTTGCTGGCGCCGGCGGCGAACTCTTCGACCTGCTTGGTGGTCTTGTCAGCCATAATGAACCTCCTATGGATCGGTCCGGTCTATTGTTTGCAGCCCTCGCTGCACAGCTCCAAGATGGGAGGCATGGTGCACTGCGTCAAGAAGAAATGGTGCAGTGCACAAAAATTTCTGCACGGCTGCCGAAATGCGCTCCGGGGTTTTCCGTTGAAACCGATGCGCACCCGTCGGACAAAGCCGATGGCAAAAAGGGATTCTCTCAAAGACTCCGACGTGTTACGGTTGATTCCACAAGCAGAAACGGATTGGGCGTAGACCCGGCCGTGCGAGGCAGTTTCGGATACGGGGGACACCATGGCACGGGTGAGCCATCGGGTAGTTGGCCTTTTTGTCTGCGCGTTCCTGCTGTCTGTCGGGCTGTTGGCCCCGCAGGCGGGGGCAGCGCCTTATGCGGGCATCGTGATGGATATGCGCTCGGGCGCCGTCTACTACGCGCGGAGCGCGGACAGGCGGCAGCATCCCGCGTCGCTGACCAAGATGATGACGCTCTACATGACTTTCGATGCGCTCAGGAAAGGGCAGATCACGCTCGACCAGCGCGTGCGCGTCTCACGCCATGCCGCACGGCAGCCGGCGTCGAAGCTCTATCTAAAGCGGGGGCAGCGGGTGCGCATCCGCGATCTCATCCGGGCGACGGCCATTAAGTCCGCCAACGATGCCGCGATGGTGCTGGCCGAGACGATTGGTGGCAGCCAGAAGCGCTTCGGGGAGCTCATGACCGCCAAGGCGCGCGAGCTCGGCATGAAGAACTCGACCTTCCGCAATCCGCATGGGCTGACGCAGAAGGGCCATCTCTCCACGGCCCGGGACATGGCGATCCTGGCGCGGCACCTCTTCTACGACTTCCCGCAGTACTATAACGTTTTCGGGCGGAAGACCCATATGGCCGCGGGCAAGCGCATCCGTACGACCAACCGCCTGCTCGCCACCTATCGCGGGGCGGAGGGGATGAAGACCGGCTACACGCGTGCGGCCGGCTACAATCTCGTCTCCGTGGCCGCGCGGGGCAGCGAGCGGGTGATTGCCGTCGTGATGGGCGGCAAGAGCACGCGCACGCGGAACGCGCAGTCCGCGAAGCTCCTCGATCTGGGCTTCAGCAAGGCGCCCACGCGTGTAGCAGTGAGTAAGCCTTCGAAGCTTTCCTCGGGCAAGCGCATCCGTGTTGCGAAGGCGCCGTTGCCACCAATGCGGCCTGGGATGCGGGCGACTGGCGTGCGGGCCATAGCGGCAGCGCTCGGCCCGTCGACCGCAGTCGCCGCGGTGCCGGCCTCCACGTCGCGCGTCGCGCCGCTCTATGCGGTCGAGCCGCGCGCGCGGCGCGATCACGACGTCGCCTGGCAGCTTGCGCTCGGCAGCTTCGCGCGGGAGACGGACGCGCTCGCGCTCATCGCGGCGCTCACGCTCGCCGAGCCGAAGGCGTTGAAGGGTGCGGATATGAAGATCACCAGCGCCAAGGCGAGCGGTGCGACGCGCTATCGCGTCGAGGTGAAGGGCAGGGTGCCGATGCCGCCGGCCCGCGCCTGCGCCCAGCTCGCCGATATCGAGAGCAACTGCCTCCGAATGAAATTCTGAGGCTGTCGGGCCGCCGCGCACGGGCGTCGTCAGACGACAGCGCCCGCGCGCGGCTCCTCAGCGCCTAGACCGGATCGCGCACTCCCCTGTGCGCTGGCGTGGCAACAGAGCATGATGGCTTTCGTCTCCATCATGCCCGCGCCGGACATCGCGACGCATCGACGGCAAATACCACGGCGGCCGGTCCTCGCGCCGTGCAGTGACACAACTCCGCTCGGCCAGGAGGCGCGCCGACGCACGTCGTTTGTGCCTCGGGACAGCTCCTCGTGCCGAAGGGCCGGTCGTTTTCAGGGCTCGCGCACACGAAAATACGGGCGCTGCCCAGGAGCAGCCCGCCCGTACGATTTCGGCATGATTGCAGATTGCGCGGCCGCCCGGGCCTTCGCCCGGTGCGACCTAGGAGGGTCGGCTATCAGAAGCCGAAGCCCTCGAACTTCTTCTTGAACTTCGAGACCCGGCCGCCCGTGTCCATCAGGCGCTGCGAGCCGCCGGTCCAGGCGGGATGCGCGCTCGGATCGATGTCGAGGGTGATGGTGTCGCCCTCGCTCCCGTAGGTCGAGCGCATCTCGACGCTCGAGCCGTCGGTCATCTGCACTTTGACGACGTGATAGTCGGGATGAATATCTGCCTTCATCGCTCGCATCCTTCGGTTCGACGGGGCAGCGCGCCTGTTCGCGCCGCCTGCCGGGATGCCCCGGCGATTGAGATGGAATTCGAGGACGATGCCTGCGCAACGCCTCGGAGCGCGCCGCATACGCCAAAGCCGGGTTTCGGGCAAGACCCTGCAGCCCCATGCGCCGCGCAGAATGCACGCCGGGGCGCCTTGCGTCGATCCGCCATGATCACAGCTGCGACAAATCTCTCGGCAGCCATGGTGCGGGGGCCTATCATGGCCGATGAGGTCGAAACAGGAGAGGGCCGTGGACGGCACCTCGCAGGACCAAGCGATCGCGCGGCGCATCGCGCTCAAGTCGCCCGGCGGCGGGTTCGACTACCCGGTCTTCGTGGAGCGCATGCTCGTGGCCGAGGGGGAGCGCGTGGCCGCAGGCCGCCCCTTCGCCATCGTCGTCAGCGCGCGGCAGCGGCGCCAGGTGCTGGCGGCGCCGATGGATGGCGAGATCGCGGAGATTCGGCACGGCTATGGCGCCACGCTGGGGCGTCAGGAGGTGCTGGCGATCCTCGAGACCTTCGCGCCCGTCCAGAAGCCACCCCGCCGGCCCCCCGCATCCTCACCGCCCGAGCGTTCGCGGGAGCCTGGGCCGGTGGAAGCCGAGGCGCCGCGTCGGGCGAGACAGGGCGGCACCGACGCCTCCGAGCGGCCGGCGCGGGATGCACCAAAGCCGCCGCCTTCCCCGCTGGCGCAGCGGCGCCGGTCCGGCCGGCGGGCGCGGGACGTTCTGTGGGTCGCGACGCCGGGTTTCTCCAGTGTGGTCGAGCGTGACGGAACGGCGGAAAGAGGGGGTGCGCGGCTCGCCGTCTCGGCCGTCGTCGCCGCTGTGGCGCTGGCGCTCGCCTTTCTCCTCGCCGCGAATGCCGGCTATGCGCTGCCGCACCACCAGCCCGCGATCCTGTCGGTGCCGATCGCCCTCACGATCGGCACGCTGATGGCGCTCACGGTGCAGTTTCACGCCCGCACACGGCTCGGCCGGCGGATCGGGGAGACGGCGCTGGGGGTGGGGATGGGCGCCATCCTCGTGGTCGCGATGCACGGGATGTTCTATCTCGCGAGCGCGCCAGGTCTCGTCGAGCTCAAGGACTTAATCGAGATCGAGCCGCTGGTGCGCGCCATCCGTGGCGCCGTCGCGGCTTGATCGATGCAGGGCGCGCTCAGTAGAAGGCCTCGTAGATCGGCGCCAGCGTCTCCTCCTGGAAGAGCGAGGAGACCGACGTCCCGTTGGAGACGTTGAGGACGGCCTGCGCGAAGAGCGGTGCGGCCGAGACCACGCGGATATTGGCGGCTGCGCGCACGTCGTCGCGCGGCTGGATCGTGTCCGTCACAACCAGCGTCTTCATCACCGACTTCTCGACACGGCCGACCGCCGGGCCCGAAAGCACGCCATGGGTGATGTAGGCGTGGACCTCGGTGGCGCCTTCGTCCATCAGCAGCTCCGCCGCCTTGCAGAGCGTGCCGGCGGTGTCGCAGATGTCGTCGACGATCACGCAGCGCTTGTCCTTCACATCGCCGATCACGGTCATGCTTTCGACCTCGCCCGCACGGGCGCGCCGCTTGTCCACGACCGCGAGGTTACAACTGAGACGGCGCGCGAGATCCCGGGCGCGGATCACGCCGCCGACATCCGGTGAGACGACCGTGAGGTCGTCCCCACCCTTCAGATGATGCTTGATGTCGAGGGCGAAGACGGGCGCGGCATAAAGATTGTCGGTGGGGATGTCGAAGAAGCCCTGGATCTGGCCCGCATGCAGATCCATCGTCAGCACCCGGTCGATCCCCGCCACGGTCATGAGATTGGCCACCAGCTTTGCGGTGATGGGCGTGCGCGCCGCAGTCTTACGGTCCTGGCGCGCATAGCCGAAATAGGGGACCACGGCGGTGATGCGCCTGGCCGAGGCTCGGCGGAGCGCGTCCGTCATGATCATGAGCTCCATCAGGTTATCGTTCGCGGGGCTCGAGGTCGACTGGAGAATGAAGCAGTCCTCGCCGCGCACGTTCTCGTAGATCTCCACGAAGATCTCCGCGTCGTTGAACCGCTCGACCCGCGCCTCGGCGAGCCCGATGCGCCCGCCGCGATAGACCGAGACGCGCTTCGCGATGGCCTCGGCCAGCGGCCGGTTGGCATTGCCTGCGATGAGTTTCATGGACGTCGCTCCCCCGCCTTGCGGCCCCTCGTCTGCCTCGACCGCGCCCTCCGGCGACGCGCCCGTCCGACGGACGCCCTGATAAGCGAGGCGCAGCCGCGATGCCAAGGCGCGAATCCGGTTTCCGGGCGGAGGCGATTGCGACGTGGCCGGGCCTGCGGGCATGAAGGCTTCTCCCATTAGCGCGGGCCGGAGGCACCGATGACCACGATCGACTACTATCTTACCACCGTGAGCCCGTACGCCTATCTCGCCGGCGACAGGCCCGAGCGGATCGCGGCGAAGCACGGCGCGCGGATCGCCTATCGTCCCGTCGATCTCGGCAAGGTCTTTCCGACAACGGGCGGGCTCCCGCTCGCCAAGCGGGCCCCAGCCCGCCTGGCCTACCGGTTTCAGGAGCTGCGCCGCTGGTCCCAGCATCTCGGCATGCCCATCACGCTCGAGCCCGCGCATTTCCCGGTCTCGCCCGAGCCCTCCTCCCTTGCGGTCTGCGCGGCGGTGCGGCTCGGCGCGGATGCGGGCGCGCTCGCACGGTACTACCTCGCCGCGTGCTGGCGCGAGGATCGCGACATCTCGCTGCCGGAGGTCGTGGCCGCGGGCCTCGAAAGCGTGGGCCTGCCCGCGGATGCCGTGACGGCGGAGGACCGCGCCAGCTTCGATGCCAACGCCGCGGCCGCGCTCGAGAGCGGGGTCTTCGGCGCGCCCAGCTTCGCCGTCGGCGCGGAGCTCTTCTGGGGCCAGGACCGGCTCGAGATGCTCGACCTCTTCCTTTCGGGCAAGGTGCGCGGTGCGGGCTGACGGGTGCCCGTTCCCGCGTCGCGAGGCGTGCCGCCCCGCGCCTTGGTCCGCCCACCCGCCAGCCCGCACCCCCATGCCCGGTCGCAGGCGTTTCAGAAGGGGGCGGGGGCGGCGTTGACAAGCCGGCGCCGCCATGGCGAGGCTCGCGCTCGAGTTCGGCGCCCGGTTCGGTGCCGGGATCCGCGCCCCGAGGCGCGCCGTCCGACCCCCACGGCCGCGCCGGCCCGGCGCGCCGCCTTCAGAGAGGAGGCTTCCCCATGACCTTTCGCGCCCTCATCGTCGACAAGGCCGAGGACGGCACGATCAGCCAGTCCATTGAGGAGATCGGGGAGGACCGGCTGCCGAGCGCCGAGGACGGCGCTGACGTGACAGTCGCCGTGCACCACTCGACGCTTAACTACAAGGACGGGCTCTGCCTCACCGGTGGCGGCGGGCTGGTGCGCAAATACCCCCATGTGCCGGGAATCGATTTCGCGGGCGAGGTGGAGGCGTCGGACAGTCCCGACTTCAAGCCCGGCGACAAGGTGGTGCTCACCGGCTGGCGCGTCGGCGAGGTCTGGTGGGGCGGCTATGCGGAGAAGGCGCGGGTGAAGGCCGACTGGCTGGTGCCGCTGCCCGAAGGGTTCGACACGCGCCTCGCCATGGCGGTCGGCACCGCGGGCTTCACGGCGATGCTGGCGGTGATCGCGCTCGAGAAGCAGGGTCTGAAGCCGGGTAACGGGCCGGTGCTGGTGACGGGGGCGGCCGGCGGCGTGGGCTCGGTGGCAACGGCGATCCTCGCCAAGCTCGGCCACGAGGTGCACGGCGTGACCGGCCGACCCGAGACGGGCGAGTACCTCAAGAGCCTCGGCGCCAGCGCCATCGTGCCGCGCGAGGAGCTGGCCGAGCCCTCGGGCAAGCCGCTCGAGAAGGAGATCTGGGCGGGCTGCGTCGACAGTGTGGGCGGGCCGATGCTTGCCAAGGTGCTGACGCAGATGCGCTACGGCTGCTCCGTCGCCGCCGTTGGTCTTGCCGGCGGCCCGAAGCTGCCGACGACGGTCATTCCCTTCATCCTGCGCGGTGTGAACCTCCTCGGCATCGACAGCGTGATGCGCCCGAAGGCGGACCGGCTCGAGGCCTGGCAGCGCCTGGCGACCGATCTGCCACGTGCGCTGCTCGAGAGCATGATCCAGCCCGCGACGCTGGGCGAGCTCGCCGATCTCGGCCCCGATATCCTGAAGGGGAAGGTCAAGGGCCGCGTGGTCGTGGACGTTAGGGCATGAGCGAAGGCGGGGGACTGCCGGCCCTCGATCTCGACTTCGTGCGCGCGCAGTTTCCCGCCTTCGATGCGGGCGGGGACGACGTGGTGTTCATGGAGAACGCCGGCGGCTCCTATGCCGCGCGCGCAACGGTCGACCGTCTGACCCGGTTCTACACTCGCACCAAGGTCCAACCCTACGGGCCCTTCCGCGCCTCCGCGGAAGCGGGCGAGGCGATGGATGCCGCGCGCATGCGGATGGCCGCGCTCATGGGCGTGGGCTCCGACGAGGTGCTGATCGGCCCGTCGACCACGCAGAACGCCTATGTCCTGGCTCATGCCTTCGGCGAGATGCTGGGCGAGGGCGACGAGATCGTGGTCACCAATCAGGATCACGAGGCCAATACCGGTGCCTGGCGCCGCCTCGCGCGGCGCGGTATCGTGGTGCGGGAGTGGCAGGTTGAGCCGGAGACGGGCCATCTCCCCCTCGAGGCGCTGAAGGCGCTTCTCACCGAGCGGACGCGTCTTGTCGCCTTCCCGCATGCCTCAAATATCGTGGCCGAGATCAATCCGGTGGCCGAGATCGCGGCGCTGGCGCGGGAGGCCGGGGCGATCACGGTGGTCGACGGCGTCTCCGCCGCGCCCCACGGCTTGCCGGACATCCCCGCGCTCGGGGCGGATATCTACCTCTTCTCCGCCTACAAGACCTACGGGCCCCATCAGGGCGTCATGGTCGTGCGGCGCGGCGTGAACGCGCGCCTGCCGAACCAGGGGCATCACTTCAACGACGACCATCCGGAGAAGCGTCTCGTCCCCGCCGGGCCGGACCACGCGCAGGTGGCGGCGCTCGCGGGCATGGCGGACTATGTCGACGCGCTGCATGCGCATCATGTCGGTGCGGCCGAGAACGATCCGGCGGCGCGGGCACGCGCCGTGGCAGGTTTGATGCGAGGGCAGGAGAAGCGGCTGACGGCCCGGCTCATGGACTATCTCGGCACGCGGAGCGACCTGAGGCTCCTCGGCCCTTCGGATCCGGAGCGTCGCGCTTCCACCATCGCGCTCGCGCATGCCCTGCCGGGGGAAGCTCTTGCCACGGCGCTCGCGGCCGAGGGGATCGGCGCGGGCGGCGGCGATTTCTATGCGGGCCGTGTGATCGAGGCGATGGGGATCGACCCGGCGCATGGCGTCCTGCGCCTCTCCTTCCTGCACTACACCACCGAGGACGAGATCGACCGCGTGATCGCCGCGCTCGATCGCGTGCTCTGAGACGGGCCGCCCCGGTTGCGCATCGTCGGCGGCAGGTTCCGAGGTCACCGCCTCGCCGCCCCGGGTGCGGCGGGCGGCGGCGCCGCGCATCTGAGGCCGACGGCGGACAGGGTGCGCGAGGCGCTCTTCAATCTCCTCGCCCACGGGGCCTATGGCGACCCGCCGCCGCCCGAGGGCGCGCGGGTTCTCGACCTCTTCGCGGGAACGGGGGCGCTCGGGCTCGAGGCGCTCTCCCGCGGCGCGCTCGCCGCTGTCTTCGTCGACGACCACGGTCCGTCGCGTGCCCTCATCCGCACTTCGGTGGATGCGCTCGGCCTTGCCGGCTGCACCAAGATCTGGCGGCGGGACGCGCGCCGGCTCGGCCCCTGCCGGGGGGCGCCCTATGATCTCGTCTTCGCCGACCCGCCCTACGACGCGCCCGAGGCGGGCGTGGCGGCGCTCGACGCAGCGCGGACGGGCGGTTGGCTTTCCCCCGGCGCGCTGGTGGTCGTCGAGAGTGCGGCGTCCGGCGGCGGCGCGGGCGTCGCCCCCGATTGGCTCGCGCCCCTAGACCGGCGGCGCTATGGCGAGACCCTGATCAGCATCCTGCGCGCGCCGGGCGGCGATGCGCCAACGAGCGAGGAGGAGACCCTATGAAGATCGGCGCGGAGACACCGGCGGTGGTGACCGGCGGCGCGAGCGGCCTCGGGGAGGCCTGCGTGCGGGCGCTTCGCGCAAAGGGGGCGCCGGTCGCGATCCTCGACATGGCGCGCGACAAGGCCGAGGCGGTGGCGGCGGAGACGGGGGCGCTGGCGCTCGACTGCGACGTGACCGATGAGACTGGCGTCACGGGCGCGCTCGCCGCTGCAGCCGAAGCGGCCGGGCCGGCCCGCATCGCGATCTCCTGCGCCGGCATCGCCCCTGCGGCCAAGACCGCCGGATCCAAGGGCGCGCATGACATGGCTCTCTTCGAGAAGGTCGTCGCCATCAACCTGGTGGGTACCATGCGCGTGATGGCGCATGCCGCGCAGGGCATGCGCGGCCTCGAGCCGCTGGACGAGGACGGCTGCCGGGGCGCCATCGTCAACACCGCCTCCGTCGCGGCCTTCGAGGGGCAGATGGGCCAGGCGGCCTACGCGGCCTCCAAGGGCGGCGTCGCGGCGCTGACACTGCCCGCGGCCCGGGATCTTTCGCGCGACGGCATACGCGTCTCAGCGATCGCCCCCGGCATCTTCGGCACGCCGATGCTGCGCGGGCTGCCCGAGGATGTGCAGGAGAGCCTCGCGCAGCAGGTTCCCTTCCCCGTCCGCCTGGGCGAGCCCTCCGAGTTCGCGGCCCTCGCCCTCTTCATGATCGAGACGGGTTACATGAACGGCACCGTCATCCGCCTCGACGGCGCGATCCGCATGGGCGTGCGCTAGCATCATCCGCGCCGCCGCGACCCCTCACGACCCGGCTTGCCCGTCCCTGGCCCGGTCGGCGCCGGGGCGGGGCTGCGGCATGGCCAGGGCGCGCGAACCGGGGTTCTGCGCGCTGCCCCCCCTGTTGCCCGAGCGTCCAAAAGGCTATGTCCCGGACCGGGGCCCCGCACCGATCATGCGCCCGCACCCCGAACGCCTCGCAGAAAGGGATACGAGATGACCATTGCCGTTGGCGACAGCCTGCCCGCGACCACCTTCTACGAGATGACGGCTGACGGCCCGAAGGGCGTGCCCTCGGCCGATGTGCTGGGGCAGGGGACCGTCGCCGTCTTCGGCGTGCCCGGTGCCTTCACGCCCACCTGCCACATGAAGCATATGCCGAGCTTCGTGGCGCAGGCCGACGCGCTCCGCTCGAAGGGGGTCGACAGCATCGTCTGCGTCACTGTCAACGATCCCGTCGTCGCCAAGGCATGGGGCGATGCGACGGGCGCGCCCGGCGCGGGCATCCGCGTCGTCGGCGACCCGAATGCCGAGTTCGTCGAGGCCATCGGCATCCATTTCGACGGCTCCGCGGTTGGCCTCGGCGTCCGGGCGCAGCGCTTCTCGATGCTGGTCAAGGACGGCAAGGTCACGGCGCTCCAGACGGAGGAGAAGCCGTCGGACATGGACGCAACGGCTGCCGAGAAGCTGCTCGAGGCGCTCTGAGCCCAGCGTGACGGCGGAATTACGTAGCGTCCCCGCGACCGAGTTCCGCCGTCACCACCGCGCGTTCCCCGTGCGCCGCTCAGCCGTCCTTGCGAAAGGGCGTGAGCCTTTCGAGCGCCCGGTTCTCCGCCTCGACTGCCTGGCGTTCCCCTTCGAGATACCGCGCAACGGCATCCCGAAAGCCCGCATTCGGGATGTAGTGGATCGAATGCGTCGTAACCGGCTCATAACCGCGTGCGAGCTTGTGCCCGCCCTGCGCACCGGCTTCGACGCGGCTCAGCCCCTCCGCAATCGCGAAGTCGATGGCCTGATAATAGCAGGTCTCGAAATGCAGGAAGGGATGATCCTCGGTGCAGCCCCAATAGCGCCCGAAGAGCGTCTCGCGTCCGATCACGTTGAGGGCGCCCGCCACCCATTCTCCGCCCCGCCGGCACATGATGAGCAGGATGTCGCGCCCCATGGTGTCGCCGAGACGGAGGAAAGCATCGCGGGTGAGGTAGGGACGGCCCCACTTGCGGCTCCCCGTGTCCTGGTAGAAGTGCCAGAACGCCGCCCAGTGCTCCTCGCGGATGTCGCTGCCGGTGAGCCAATGAACCTCGACGCCGTTCTCCAGCGCCTTCGCACGCTCCTTGCGCAGGGTCTTGCGCTTGCGTGAGGCCAGCGCATCGAGAAAGCCGTCGAAGCTCGTGTAGCCGTGGTTCTCCCAGTGAAACTGCTGGTCCGTGCGCTGGAGATAGCTGTGCCGGGGCGCAAGCTCCCACTCCGCCCGCGTGCAGAAGGTGATGTGGAGCGAGGAGATGCCGTTAGAGGCTGTGACCTCGGCAGCCGTGTCCAGAAGCGCGCCACGGAGCGCCTCGGCCGGCAGCCCGGCATCCGGCGCCACCAGAAGCCGCGGGCCTGTTGCGGGCGTGAAGGGTACGGCGCATTGCAGCTTCGGATAGTAGTCGCCCCCCGCCCGTTCCCAGGCATGCGCCCAGGAATGATCGAAGACGTACTCGCCCTGGCTGTGCCCCTTGATATAGAGCGGCATCGCCGCCACCGCCCGTCCGCCGAGCCGGGCGACGAGGTGGTGGGGCGCCCAGCCCGCACTCGCCGTCGCCGAGCCGGAAGCCTCGAGCGCGTGCAGAAACGCATGCGTCACGAAGGGGTTGAGCGGACGCCCGCCGTCCGCCGCCTCGGGCGCCGCACAGGCATCCCATGCCGCTGCGTCGACCTCCGCGATGGCACGGTGGATCGTGATCTCGAGAGCCGCGTCGCCCGACACCGCCCCCTCCTCAACTCGGTCGGGCTCGTTCATCTGTGAGGAGGTGGCGGCCGCGCGGGCGATATCAAGATCGCATGCGGCGCTGCAGCGCAGAAGGGCGGGCCAGCGCCCGGGCAAAACCCGGACGCCGGCCGGACGGTCAGGACCAGAAGGGCTTCGACGCTTCCTCGAGCGCGTCTTCGCGGCTCACGCCGATATCTTTCAGCATGTGGTCTGGCAACGCCTGGAGCCGGCGGCGCTGGCGCAGCCGATCCTGCCAGCGCAGAACGCGCTGCAGCAGGCCACGCAGGAGCGCGCCCACACGCGGCAGACCAAGCGCCCCTTGGGGCTGGATGGTGGCGGGGAGGTCGATCGGCAGTCCGGGCATGGCGCCACTCCTTTGTTTCGAGTACAATTTGCAGCAGTTCGGTCTGTGCAGGTACAATTTCAGCCACACCGAGACAAAAGGGAACAATTTTATTGTGATCGACACAAAGTATGCGCTCAATCCCGCGCTCGCTGCGCCGCTGACCGGTACGCCGCGCTATCGCGCTTTGGCCGATCGTATCGCGGAGGCGGTGCAGACAGGGCGGTTGGCGGCGGGCGAGCAACTGCCGCCGGTGCGTGAGCTGGCCTACCGGCTCGGCGTCGGCCCCGGCGCCGTAGCCCGCGCCTACCGGATCGGGATCGAGCGGGGCCAGCTAGAGGCGACGGTGGGCCGGGGCACCTTCGTGCGCGGTGCCGAGCGGCCGGCCTACCATCTCGAAGCGCTCCTCAGCACGGCCGAGCCCGAGACCATCGACATGCGGGGCAACCAGGCGGTCGATGTCGGCCAGGCCGTCGAGATCGGCCAGGCGCTCACCCGCCTCATCGCGGCCCATGGCGGGGCGCCGCCCATTACCGGCTACAGGCGGCGCGAGGACGATCTCGGCGCAATCGCGACGCTCGCCGCATGGCTTCGCGAGGGCGGGATCCCGGCCGATCCGGATCGCCTGCTCGTCACCACCGGCGCGCAGGTCGGTGTGATCGCCTGTCTCTCGCTCCTCTGCCGCGGCGGCACTGGCATCGTGCTCACCAGCGAGACCATGCATCCCGGGCTCATCGACGGGGCGGAGGCGCTGAAGCTTCGGCTGGAGCCCGTGGCGTGCGACGATGAGGGCGTCCTGCCCGACGCCCTGGACGCCGCGATCCAGCGCCTGAGGCCGGATGCGGCGCAGCTCTCTCCGACGCTTCAGAACCCCACCCTCGCGCTGATGAGCACCGAGCGGCGCCATGCGGTGGCCGCCGTGGCACGCCGCCATGGCCTGCCGATCGTCGAGGACGACGTCTATGGCCGCCTGCTCCATCCCCATCCGGAGAGCTTTGCGAGCCTTCTGCCGGAGCTTTGCTGGTACGTCGCCAGCTTCTCGAAATGCGTCTCGGCGGGGATCAGGGCGGGCTTCGTTCTGACGCCGCCCGGACGCATGGTGCACACGCTGCGCGCCTGTCAGGCCATCGCGCATCAGACGCCCTGGCTGGTCAAGGCGCTGGCCGCGGAACTGGTTGGGGGCGGGGAGGCTTCGGTGATCGAGGCCCGGGTGATTGCCGAGACGCGCGCGCGCGCGGCCCTGGCGGCGGAGATCATCGGCATCAACGGCGCCCGCACACATCCGGCCGCCAGCTTTGCTTTCCTGCCGCTACCGGAGGGGTGGACGGCAGCGGAGTTCCTGGCCGAGACGGCCGCTGCCGGCGTGCTCCTACCGCCGCCCCGGATCTACGAGGTTGCGCGCAATCAGCCGCCCTTCACGCGGGTTGCGCTTGCGGGGCGGCTGACGCCGTCGACGATGGCGACAGGGCTCCGCCGGATCGCACAGGTCCTGGCCGAGGGGCCGCGTCCGGCGGACATCGCCACTTGACGCGCCCCCTGCGCTGTGCCCGCCGACGATCAGTTCTCGCGCAGCGCGCGGTTGAAGAAGTCGGTCATCGGCCGCATCAGATAGTCGATGGGCGTACGCTCGCCGGTCTGGATGAAGATCTCCACCGGCATGCCGGGCTTCAGCTCCTGACCCTCCAGCTTCTGGACCTCGCCCGGGTTGAGGACGACCTCGGTGCGATAGTAGCTCTCGCCGGTATCCTCGTTCTGGAAAGCGTCGGGGGAGATCCTCAGCACCTCGCCGAAGAGATCGGGTGTGGTCCGCGAGTTGAAGGCGGAGAAGCGCAGCACCGCCTCCTGGCCCGTCCAGACCTCGTCGACGTTGATCGGCTGAACCTGCGCATTGATCACCAGCTTGGCGTCCGAGGGCACGATATACATGATCGGCTCGGCGGCGCGGACGACCGACTGCAGCGTATGCACGATCGAGTCGTAAACGACGCCCGCACGCGGAGCGCGGATCTCGAGGCGGGAAAGCTGCTCCTTGAGGTTGATGCGCCGCTCTTTCAGCTCGAGCTCGCGATAGCCGAGCTCCGAGAGCTGCGTCGCCGCCTCCTCGCGCTGGGTCGAGGCGATGCGAAGCCGCTCGATCTCGATCTCGGACTGCTGGCCTGCAAGCTGCGCGCTTTGTGCGACCAGCTGATTGCGTTCGCCATGGAGGCGCGCCTTCTCCCGCTTCAGTGAGAGCACCCGGTTCATCTGCACGAGGCCCTGCTTCTGAAGGCCCTCCATCGCGACGAGTTCCTCCTCGATCAGCATGATCTGCTCGGCATAGGCCTCCGCCTCGCGTTGGGCGCCGATGATCTGCTCGTCGATCTGCTTGGTACGCTCGTCGAGCACGCTAAGCTCCCGCCCCATAGACTCAGCACGCGCGTAGAAGAGCTTGCGCTGGCCATCGACGAGGGCGGCGACATCCGAGTTCGCGGCGGCGACGGTCAGCAGCTCCTCGGGAAAGGTGATGCTGCTCTCCTCGACCTGCTCGGCGGCAAGGCGGGCGCGCCGCGCCATGATTTCGTAGAGCTGGCTCTCGAGGGCAGCGAGTTCCGACTGCATCGCGCTGCCGTCGATGCGGATCACCACTTCGCCGGCCTCCACCAGGTCACCATCGCGCGCGAGGATTTCGCCGACCACGCCGCCATCCGGGTGTTGAACGATCTGGCGCTGGTTCTCCACGCGAAGCTGGCCGCTCGCGATCACCGCGCCAGAGAGCTTCGCAACTGCCGACCACGTGCCGAGGCCGCCGCCGAGCAGAAGGACGGTGAAAAGACCGATGCGAATATAGCCGGAGGCCGACCACCGCTGCTTGGTTTCCTCATCGAAGCCTAGCGGCGCGCTCGCCGTCGGATTGGGGTTGGTCAATGTGATGGCGTTCGGGGCGAGCGCTGCGAGCGCCGTCGACTTGCCCTGATTATCGCTCTGGTTGGCCATGTGTTCGCTCTTTCGTGACGAGGTTGCCCGTGCCGTGACCCGGTCCCGCCTGTGCGGGCCCGAACGTCGTTCAGGAGGTGCCGTCGCCGCGGCCTGCCGATGCGGCACCGGCCTTTTCGCCGCCGCTGCCCGTGGTTTCGTCGGCGCTCTCGCCATCCTTCGCCTGATGACCCGCGGCGGCGTCACCGTCCGCCCTCTCCGTCTTGCTCGGCGGCATCATTGTAACACGCGCGCGCTCCGGGGGCTGGGCAATCCGTGTTCTGCGGGAACGCCCGCTTGCGCGTGTCCCCGCAGGCGCGGCAGGGGCGCCGCCCGTGACCTGAGTGCCGGACTTGTCGATCTCGGCATCCTCGCCCAGCCGCAGGACGCCCCCGCCTTCTTCGGTCTTGCCCGCGGCGCCGTCGCCCTTGGCGCTACCGCCCGCACCGCTATCGCCGGGGCCGCCCGATGGTTTCCCCTTCGGCGTGGCGGCGGCGCCCGTGCCGGACATGCCAAGCGCTGCTGCGGCGATGCGCTGGCCCGGGGATCCCGTCACGCGGGGGGCGGTCGGGGCGACACCTGGTGACGGCGCCGCAGCGCCCCCGCCCGGGCCGCCCGGCGCGCCGCCGCTCAGCTGCTTATGGTTCTTGGTCCGCCGCTTCAGCACCTCGTCGCGCGGGCCGAAATCGACCTGCTGGCCCTTGTCGATCATCAGCAGCAGATCGCAGGCCGCGATGGCGCTCGGACGATGCGCCATGATCACCACGGTCCGCCCGCGCGAGCGGGCGTTGCGGATCGCGTCCACCAGGGCCTGCTCGCCCTGCGCGTCGAGATTGGCGTTGGGCTCGTCGAGCACCAGGATGGGCGGATCGGCGTAGAGCGCACGCGCGAGCGCCACGCGTTGGCGCTGCCCGCCCGAGAGGCGCTGCCCGCCGGCACCGATCTCCGTATCGTAGCCCTGCGGCAGTCCGAGCAGCAGCTCATGCGCGCCGGCACGCTGAGCCGCGTCAATGACCATATCGTCATCCGGCGTCTCGGAAAGCCGCGAGATGTTGTGCGCCACCGTGCCGGACATGAGCCCGATCTCCTGGGGCAGGTAGCCGATATGCTGGCCGAGATCGTCGAGCCGCCACTGATCGGTCGCAGCGCCATCGATCCGAACCGTCCCCGCCGCCGGGCGCCAGATGCCCGTCAGCACCTTGGCCAGCGTCGTCTTGCCGGAACCCGAGGGCCCGATGACGCCGAGCGCCTGACCCGGCTTCAGCTCGAAATTCACGCCGCGCAGAGTGGGCGCCCGCTCACCCGGCGCCACGAAGGTGGCGTTCTCCACCGAGATGAAGCCTTTCGGTGCGGGTAGCTTGGTCTTCTCCTGCTCCGGCGGGGTCTTCTCCAGCATCTCGGAGAGCGACGACCAGGCCTGTGCCGCGCGCTGCATCAGCGACCACTGCCCGATGGCCTGATCGATCGGCGCGAGTGCACGGCCCATCAGGATGGAGCCTGCGATCATCATTCCGGGCGAGATCCGGCCCTCGAGCACGAGATAGGCGCCGACGGCAAGGATGAGGCTCTGGAGATAGAAGCGCAGGGACTTCGAGGCCGAGCCATAGCTCGCCGTGCGGTCCGAGGCGAGGATCTGCGCGCCAAGCGCCCGCTCGCGCATCGCGTACCAGCGCCGCATGCCCGCGGGTGTCATGCCCAGGCCCTGCACCGCTTCGGCGTTCTGGCGGAGCTGCTCCGACAGGTTCTCCGCCTCGGCGGTCGCCAGCATGCTCTCGTGATTGGGCTTGGAGGAGCGGAACTGGTTTATGACCGTGAGCACGACGAGGATGAGCGCACCGACCACCGCGGTCGCGGCCAGAAGTGGGTCGAACAGATAGATCGCGCCGAAATAGATCGGCACCCAGGGCACGTCGAAGAACGCGAAGGGGGCCGGGCCAGAGAGGAGCTGGCGGATCGAATCGAGATCCCGTGCGCCCGTATTCGGCCGTGACCTCTCCGATGGAACCACGTTGCGCCGCATCACGGCGGAGAAGATTCGCGTCTCGAGGATGGTCGCGAACTTCGCGCCGGCCCGCGCGAGCACCCGGCCGCGGATGAAGTCCAGCACGCCCATCACGAAAAAGAGACCGGTGACGAGCAACAGAAGCGTCACCAGCGTCGCCTCCGACCGGCTCGAGAGCACCCGGTCGTAGACCTGCAGCATGAAGAGCGGGCCCGTCAGCATCAGGATATTCACGAAGATGCTGAAAATGCCCACATGCCAGAGATGCCGGCGGCATTCCTGGAGGGCGCCGCGCAATTCCTCACGGCCGAATTTCGTCGCCATGTCCGTCTCCGCCTGCCGCCCCGCTCTGCAAACCTTGTCCGCGAGCCCTCGCCGGCACTGCCATGCGCGCGGCCTCTTCGGGCTGCTTGCGCATCTTTTCTGCTCCGGTCCGCGCGCCGTCACCCCAAACGTCACATCGCCGTTTCACGAACGGCGCGCTCGTCATATATATCGCGCGGCGTGTACAGCGACGGGCTAACCGAAGGCGCGCGTACATGCAACTGACGGATGTCGACCGTGCCGTGCGTTCCCGCTTCTCCGCCCGATGGGCATGTCGGGCCGCACCGGGCATGATCGGCCTGAGCGACGAGCAGGAGACGAGCATGACCGCGACCCGACCCACCGCCCGCCGATCTGTGTGCGAGCGGGAGCAGACGACCGATCCGGCCGCCCTGGGCATCCCGTCCGGCGGGATGCCGGCATCGAAGGCGCTTCCGTTCGGCAGCAATGGCGCGAGCCGGCGCACCCTCCTCGCCGGCCTCGCCGCTTTCGGGCTCGCCACGCCGCTCTCCGGAATCGCGCCCGGGCGCGCCCTGGCGCTCGATCCGGCCGGCGCGAAGGATCATGTGCGCGCGACGATCGACGAGGTGTTGGCACTCGTGAAGTCCGACGGCGAGACGGGCGTGAAGACAGAGGCGTTCCAGGCGATCCTCGAGAAGCGGGCCGCGCTTCCGCAGATCGCCCGCTTTGCGGCGGGAACGCTCTGGCGTGAGATGTCGGGCCAGCAGCAGGCGGCCTATACCGATGCCTTCAAGCGCTATGTGGCGTCGGTCTATGCCGCACGGTTCCAGGAGTATTCTGGGCAGAACGTGGCGCTCGGCGCCGTCTCGGATCGCGGCAAGCGCGGCATCGAGATCTCGAGCACCGTGACGGGCGGCGGTCAGGCGCCGGTAAAGGTCGATTGGCTCGTCTCGGACCGGCCCGGGCGCACGGTGATCGCCGACATCACGATCGAGGGCGTGAGCCTCCTGATCACCCAGCGCGAGGAGATCGCCGGGATCCACCAGAAACAGGGCGGCATCGACCAGATGATCGCGTTCCTGCGGAGCGTCTGAGCCGGATTGCGTGCCGGCGGGTACCTATCTTCTCAAGGCGCCGCGTCCGCCCTCCCGCCCCTGGCAAGGTCATGCACGCGGCGTGCTCCGCGATCAGCGCTCGTGGCGGGGTGGGGTGGTGCGGGCGTCACGGCCGAGCGGCGATCGACGGCGCCGCACGGTCGAGCCGCCGCAGGGCCGGCAGCGCGCCGCGGGCGGCACGGGTGCCGGCGGCGCGAGGGCGGACGCGGCGCTTCGACGGCCTCGAGCGCGCGCATCCCTCGGTTCCTGGGCTGCAACCTGTCGGGCGGGATCAGGGACCGGTGGCGCCTGGGGCGCGGCTGTCGAGATACTTCCAGAGACCCGAGGCGCGCATCACCTGCCGTCCGCCCGCCCAAATCTCGCATTCCATGAAGCTGAGGCTCTTCGCGCGACGCAGCTGCCGGGCGACGGCGAGGACATGCTGCTCGCGCTTGGCGGCGGCGATGAAGTGGCAGTCCATCTCGATCGTCGCGCAAGGGTGCCCGCCGGCCGCTTCGAAACTCGCCGTCCCCATGGCGATATCGGCCATCGTCATCAGCACGCCCCCGTGGCAGACCCCGCCGACATTGATGTGGCGGTCCGCCAGCGTGAGGCGCGCCTGCCAGCGGTTCTCTCCGGCGCGCGCGATCTCGAAGGGGCCCACATGGGCGTTGAAGCCCTCGCCCTTCACGCGGCGCCAGGGCAGGGACGGGTCCATCTCCATGGGCGGGCTCCTCGGCAGTGTCGGCGGGATCGCGGGGCGCGTCGTCGGCTCGGCGCTTGCAGATAGGGCGGGCAGGCGCAATAGCATCGGACCATGCGCCAGACCACGACCATCCTCCACGTCCACACGCCGGGCCCAGGCCTCCACCCGATCGACGACCGGGTAGAGCACTGGCTTGCCTCCTCTCAGACCGGGCTCGGCATGCGCGTGGCGCGGGCGGCGGGTGGGGAGGGGCTTCTCACGATCTTCTGCCAGCACACCTCCGCCTCGCTCGCGATACAGGAGAACGCAGACCCCGATGTGCGGAGCGATCTCGAGGACGCCGTCGCGGCACTGGCGCCGCACGGGCGGGTGCCGACGACGGACAGGCCCTATCGTCATGCTGCCGAGGGGCCGGACGATATGGCGGCGCATCTGCGAACGGTGCTGACGGGCGTGCAGCTTGCGATCCCCATCATCGGCGGTGCGCTGGCGCTCGGGCAGTGGCAGGGGCTCTATCTCTGGGAGCATCGCGACCGAGGCCAGCATCGCCGCCTCGCGCTGCATCTCCTGATCGGTTGAGGACCGGGAGTGCCTGGCAGCGGCTCGCGGTCTCTTCACCGCGATGCGTCGAAGTGTGATCGGGCCGGGGGCTGACCCGCGCGTCGGCCGCCCCCAACTGCTCCTCATCGAAGGCGGGGCCGCTCGGATGCCCCGCTCAACCGCCACCAGAGCATCGGCCGCGCCACGAGCGCTGTCCGGTGCGCCCGAAACAGGAGCACGCCCCATGACCCGCAGCCTCACGATCCTCGCCGCCGCCGCCCTCGTCGCCCCGTTCCTCGCCGTCGGCCAGGCCGACGCCAAGGGCGAAGGCGGTGCCGACAGCCGCAAGGCGCTCGCTGCCGCCAAGGCGGAGGCGCGGGCAAGCTCGGACGGCAAGGATGGTGCGACCGGTTTCTTCGGCGCGCTCTTCGGCCTCGATGATCGGGCAGAGAAGTTCGCCGCCGATGAGAAGGCCAAGGCACGCAAGACGGGCGAGTGAGGGCTTCCGTCCTCGCCGGCCCGGCCGCGGCGTCCGCCTGCCGGGCCTGAAAGGCTGCGCCGGCGCCCTGCCGCATCACGGGGCGCCGCTCCAATGGCCGGGCGTCACGGCGCGGGATCTGCGACGGCGGTTGACGCGGGAGGCGCATCTGCCTTGGTTGATCACGGATCGACCAAGGAGGAGACCGTCATGACCGCCCGCGACCCCGCCGCCGGCGCCGCCGCCGACAGCCGCCTCGCCGAAATCCGCGCCGCCATGCGCGCCGACACGACGCCCGACGAAGGGGCGGTCCTCTCCCGCCTCGTCTCGGAAGCCGCACTTGACGCTGCCGCTCGCGCGCGCATCGAAAAAGAAGCCGCAGCTCTGGTCCGCGCCGTGCGCGGTGTCGGCAGCCCCGGGCTCATGCAGAGCTTCCTCACCGAATACGGCCTCTCGACGCGGGAGGGGGTCGCGCTCATGTGCCTTGCAGAAGCGCTCCTCCGCGTGCCGGACGAGGAGACGATCGACGCGCTCATCGAGGACAAGATCGCGCCGTCCGATTGGGGGCGCCATCTCGGCCACTCCTCCTCGCCGCTCGTCAACGCCTCGACCTGGGCGCTCATGCTGACGGGCCGGGTGCTCGACGACGAGGACACGGGGCTTGCCGGCGTCCTTCGCGGCGCCGTGAAGCGCCTCGGCGAGCCCGTCATCCGCAGGGCCGTCGCGCAGGCCATGCGCGAGATGGGTCGGCAGTTTGTCCTCGGCCGCGATATCGAGGAGGCGATGAAGCGCGCTCGCGAGATGGAGGAGAAGGGCTACAGCTACAGCTACGACATGCTGGGCGAGGCCGCGCGCACGGATCGCGACGCCGAGCGCTACCTCGTCCACTATGCCGAGGCGATCACCCATATCGCGCCGGCCTGCCGCGCGGTGGCCGAGGGCGGCAGCGTGCGCGACAACCCCGGGATCTCAGTCAAGCTCTCCGCGCTCAGCCCGCGCTATGAGATGGCGCAACGTGCGCGCGTGATGACCGAGGTCGTGCCGCGCGTGATGGCGTTGGCGCAGATCGCGCGCGCCGCCAATATGGGCTTTAACATCGATGCGGAGGAGCAGGACCGGCTCGATCTCTCGCTCGACGTGATCGAGGCCGTGATCGCGCATCCCACCATGGCGAACTGGGACGGCTTCGGTGTGGTCGTTCAGGCATACGGCCCCCGGGCGGAGCATGTGATCGACTGGGTCGGCGCGCTCGCCGAACGCCATGACCGGCGCCTGATGGTGCGGCTCGTGAAGGGCGCCTACTGGGACGCCGAGATCAAGCGCGCTCAGGTCCTCGGGCTCGACGGCTTCCCGGTCTTCACCCGCAAGGTCAACACGGATGTGAGCTACATCGCCAATGCGCGGAAGCTTCTGGCGAGCCCTCGGATCTATCCTCAATTCGCAACGCACAACGCTCATACCGTCGCCGCCATCCGCCACCTCGCGGAGCAGGCGGAGACGTCGGACTACGAGTTTCAGAAGCTCCACGGGATGGGCGACGAGCTCTATGATGAGGCGATGAAGGTGCAGGGGACGCGCTGCCGGGTCTACGCGCCCGTCGGTGCGCACAGCGACCTTCTGGCCTATCTCGTCCGCCGGCTCCTCGAGAACGGCGCCAACTCTTCCTTCGTGCACCAGATTGTCGACGAAACGATCCCGCCTGACGCCATCGCGAAGGATCCGATGGCGGAGGCGGAGGCGCTGCTTGCAGCGGGCGAGGCCGCCAACCCGCGCATTCCCGCAGGGCCCGCGATCTACGGGGCCGGCCGGGTCAACGCCAGGGGCTGGGATCTGACGGAGCCGCTGACGCTGGCGGCGCTCGACGATGCGCGCGGGCACTGGCGCGGCCATGTCTGGCAGGCGGGCCCGCTTCTCGCGACGCCGCGCACATTCGGGGCCGGCCATCCCGTCACGAACCCGACCCGGCCGGACGAGATCGTCGGCACGGTGGTCGAGGCAACGGCGGAGGATGTGGAGGCGGCCATCGTCGCCGGGCTCGAAGCCGCGGACGGTTGGGGCGGGACGCCCGCCGCCGAGCGGGCGAGGGCGCTTCGCCGCGCGGCGGATCTCTATGAGGCGAACGCCGCCGAGCTCTTCGCGATCTGCGCGCGGGAGGCCGGCAAGATCCAGCTCGACGTGGTGGCCGAGCTGAGGGAGGCGGTCGACTTCCTTCGCTACTACGCCAATGAGGCTGAACGACTGGAGAAGGATGAGCCGCGCCTATCGCCCCGCGGGCTCGTCGCCTGCATCAGCCCCTGGAACTTCCCGCTCGCCATCTTTACCGGCCAGATCGCGGCGGCGCTTGCGGCGGGCAATGCGGTGATCGCCAAGCCCGCGGAGCAGACGCCCCTCGTCGCCTTTCGGGCCGTCTCGCTCCTGCATGAAGCCGGCATTCCGGCGGGCGCGCTCCAGCTTCTGCCCGGCGACGGGGCGACGGTCGGCGCCCCGCTGACCGCCGACCCGCGCCTTGCGGGCATAGCCTTCACCGGCTCGACCGAGACGGCGAAGCTGATCCATCGGGCACAGGCGGACAATGCGGTGTCGGATGCCATGCTGGTCGCCGAGACGGGCGGGCTCAACGCGATGGTGGTCGATTCGACCGCGCTGCCCGAGCAGGCGGTGCGCGACATCGTGGTCTCGGCCTTCCAGTCCGCGGGCCAGCGCTGCTCGGCCTGCCGGATGCTCTACATTCAGGAGGACGTCGCTGGACGCGTGATGGAGATGCTGGAAGGCGCGCTCCGGGCGCTGGTGCTCGGCGATCCGTGGCAGCTCTCGACCGATGTGGGCCCGGTGATCGACGCCGCGGCGCGTGAGGAAATCGAGGCTTATGTCGAGAAGGCGCGGGCCGAGGGCCGGCTCGTCCGGCGGCTCGAGACGCCGGAGACCGGGCATTTCGTTGGGCCGGCGATCCTCAGGGTCAGCGGTATCGGCGATCTCGAGCATGAAGTGTTCGGCCCCGTCCTCCACGTCGCCACCTACTGGGCGGAGGACCTCGACCGTGTGATCGACGACATCAACGCCACGGGCTATGGCCTCACCTTCGGGTTGCACACGCGCATCGACGACAGGGTCGAGCAGGTCATCCGCCGGGTGCGCGCGGGCAATGCCTACGTGAACCGCAACCAGATCGGCGCCATCGTCGGGTCCCAGCCCTTCGGGGGGGAGGGGCTTTCGGGGACCGGGCCCAAGGCTGGCGGGCCGGCCTACGTGGCGCGCTTCATGAAGCCTGAGCCGCCGCACCGCGCCCCGGCCCCGGCCAGCGGGTGGGAGGGGCGCGAGGCAGGGGCCGAGGAGCTGGAGGCCGCCCTCGCCTCGCTCCGCCTGCCGGCACATACGCCGGAGGCGGACAGCTTGCCCGGCCCGACGGGCGAATCGAACCGTCTCTCCGAGGCGCCGCGCGGCACTGTGCTCTGCCTCGGGCCGGGGGCGGATCTTGCGATGGCCCAGGCCTCAAGGGCGCTCTCCAAGGGCAATGCGGTGCTCGTCGTCTCCGAGGGCAGCGCCGGCATGGCGCTCCGCCGCGGGCCGCATGCCGCCTTCATCCAGGCCCGCCTCGCGCCGGAGGCGCTCGAGACGCTGACGGGCATCGCCGCCGTCGCCCATGACGGGCCGGAGCCGGAGCGGTCGGCGCTGCACCATGCGCTGGCGCGGCGTGAGGGGGCGATCTTGCCGCTGCTCTCCGCCACCGATCCGGCCAGTCGCTATGCGCTGGAGCGCCATGTCTGCATCGACACGACGGCCGCCGGCGGGAACGCGACCCTCATGGCGGAGGCGGACGAGGCCGCCCCCGCCGCGGCGTGACGCGGCAGGGTGCGATCGGCACCGCCGGAGGGTGCGGCGCGGTCGCGCCCACGCCTCGCCGCGGCGACACATCCCCGTCGCCCGCCCGATAGGGGCCGATGGCCGCAGACCCAGTCGTGGGCACGCATCCGTCCGGGAACGGCAACGGTTCACCGCCGCGTGAAGGGAGCCGACGACATTCTGCGAGAGGGCGTCGGATCAAGAGAACCCGGTCAAGCCTGGCCGTCTGCGTCGCTGCGCCCACGCCCTCCCACGTCAGCTTCACCCGGCGCGCTGAACGTCGGGTGAACGCTGAGCGGCCCCGTTCGACAGGCGCGTGATGGCGTGGGCATTCGGCAACGCGACCTAGCGGATCAACTGACCTTCTCGCAGAGTTCGGTCGTGGGCGCCGGTTCGCTGCCCGCCATGCGTTCCAAGGGCCTGCGCTTCCGGTCGGCTAGTAGCGCCAAAGGGGGCTTCGGTTTCGACGCGACCATGCCGCGCAAGGTTGCCGGCCGCCTGCGCCGCGGCCCGGACATGCCATCACCCCGCCAGGCACGCCGTCGACCCTTTTGGCCACGCCGTCGCCAGACCGTCACCGCCCTGCGCTTGAGGGGGGCGATCAACGGCGGGCCCCATGCAGCGCATCGCATTGGCGCGCCCTTGCCGGTTCTGGCGTGGCAATCTCCACACGCATTCGACACGCTCGGACAGCCTGCTGGAGCCGGGAGCGATCTGCCGGGGAACTTCGTGCCGACCGACACGGCGGACTTCGACGTGACGGGTACGGGAGTGGGTGCGGCAGTGCTCGCGGAACGCTGCACTCATGCCGGTGCCTTCGTCACGATCGCACATCCCGGATGGTACGGCCTGACGCCAGACGACGCGCGCAGGATCGGCGCGGCTCACACCGTCGAGATCTACAACCACGGCTGCGTGCTGGGCGCGGATCGGGGCTCGGGCATCGCGGTCCGGGACGTGCTGCTGGGCGAGGAGCGCAGGCTCTCGGGCTGCGCGAAGGGCGATGCGCATTTCGTCGGACCTGACCATTTTGGCGGCTGGATCATGGTGCGCGCCGAGATCCCGCTCACCGACCGGCTGACCGGGAGCGGCTGGCTCCGGGCCGCCGTGCAGGACGCTGCCGGCCGGTGCGCTTGGTCCGACCCGCTCTGGCTCAGCCGAGGTCGTGCCGGCGCGGACCGTCCCCGCCGTCCCGCCCTCGCCCGCGCCACTCTGGAAGGCGGGAGCGCCACGGGCTGCTGGCCATGCCGGTCAGGGTTTGCATGATAGGGATATGCCCAGCGACCAGCCCAGCAGCGTGAGTGCAATCGCGATCCGCCCCGCCGACGAGGCGGACATCCCCGCCATCACCGCGATCTATGCCGATGCGGTCCGGCACGGCACGGGCTCCTTCGAGATCGAGCCGCCCGGGCTCAAAGAGATGACGGCGCGCTGGCGCACGATCGAGGAGGCGGAGCTTCCCTGGCTGGTGGCGGAGGGCGCGGCGGGCATCGTCGGCTACGCCTATGCGGGGCCCTACCGGCCGCGGCCGGGCTATCGCGGCACGCTCGCCTCCTCGGTCTACGTCGCACCCGGGATGCAGGGGCAGGGAACCGGCAGGCGCCTTCTGGCCGCGCTGCTCGATGCCTCGGAGGCGGCGGGCGCACGGCAGATGGTGGCGACGGTGGGCGACAGCGCCAACAAGGCCTCGATCCGCCTCCACGCCGCTGCCGGGTTCGAGACCGTGGGCATTCTCCGCTCGGTCGGCTGGAAGCATGGCCGATGGCTCGACACGGTGATCATGCAGCGCGCGCTCGGGCCGGGCGACGGGGCGCCGCTCGACTGAGCCTCCTCCCCACGGCCTCCCCGGCCCGGTTCCCTCGTCCCGAATGCGGCAGTGCGCGTGTGAAACGCCGTCTGGCCTTGGCGGGGTCCGCGAGGGAAGATGATGCGGGCGCCGCTCCCGGCCGCCTGTTCCAGCCGCGGAGGCGCCATGCTCTTCCATCTCACCGTCATCTTCGGCTGCCAGCTCGCCGGCGAGACGCTGGTGCGTCTCTTCGCACTCCCCCTCCCGGGGCCTGTCGCCGGCATGGCCATCCTCTTTGCGGGGCTGCTGATTTTCGGCCTGCCCGAGGGTTTCCGGCGCACGGGCGAGGTGCTGATATCAAACCTCTCGCTTCTCTTCGTGCCCGCGGGCGTCGGGGTCATGCTGCACGGCCGGCTCATCTCGGCGGACTGGCTGCCCATCGCCGTCGCCCTCGTCGGCTCGACCCTCCTCACCATCGCTGTCACGGCCCTCGTCATGCGCCGCATCGGGCGCGGGGATGGTGACGAAGCGCGTGAGGGGGAAGGCTGAGCCATGGATGCGGAGCTGCCCTTCACGGCGCGGAGCGCGCGGGACATCTGGGTCTATCTCGCGGAGGAGCCGCTCCTCCACCTCTTCCTCACGCTCCTCGCCTTCCAGATCGGGAGCTGGCTCTACCGCCGCGCCGGGCTCAGCCCGCTCGTGAACCCCGTGCTCATCGCGGTAATCCTCGTGGTCGCCGTGCTCTTCGCGACGGAGACCGACTATCCGACCTACTTCCAGGGCGCGCAGTTCGTGCACTTCCTGCTCGGGCCGGCAACCGTCTGCCTCGCCATCCCGCTCTATCGTCAGCTCGCGCGCGTACGGCGCTCCGCCCTGGCGCTCGGTATCAGCATTCTGACGGGCTCGCTCACCGCCAGCATCAGTGCCGTGGGCTTCGCCTGGGTGCTCGGCGGCGGGCGGGACACGCTGATCGCGCTCGCGCCCAAATCCACCACCGCGCCCGTCGCCATGGGCATCACGGAGGCGCTGGGCGGGCTGCCGTCGCTCACCGCCGTCCTTGTGATCCTCACGGGCATCATGGGAGCGATGCTGGGGCCGCCCCTGATGACGGCGATGGGGATCAAGGACTGGGCGGCGCGGGGCGTGGCGATGGGCACGGCGAGCCATGGCATCGGCACGGCGCGGGCGCTGCAGGTCAACGAGGTGGCGGGCGCCTTCGCGGGCCTTGCGATGGGGCTCAACGCGCTCGCCACCGCGCTTCTCCTGCCGCTCCTCGCCCGTCTCGTCCTCTGACCCGGCCTCGCTTCACGACCGCGCGACGCGGCACCATGGAGGAGGCGCCCTGGTGACCCCTGTGCTATGCTGGCACATGTGACGTCGCTTCCCGTTCAATTGACGCCCGGTGAGTACGTCACATCTGGGTAAGCACCCGCCCCCTCGGCCGACCCCACCGGCCGCACCACGCCAGGGCGCCTCGCCGCCCCAGCCACAATCAGGGAGGACGCATGTCCATCACCTTCACCCTCAATGGCCAGGAGCAGACCGTCGACGCTCCGGCCGAGATGCCGCTCCTCTGGGTCGTGCGCGACCTCGCCGGCCTCACCGGCACGAAATACGGCTGCGGCATCGGCGCCTGCGGCGCCTGCACGGTCCATGTGAACGGTGAGGCGGTGAAGAGCTGCCTAGCGGTCGTCGGCGACGTCGAGGGCCAGGCCGTCACCACCATCGAGGGGCTCGACCCCGAAGGCGAGCACCCGGTGCAACAGGCCTGGCGCGAGATGAACGTGCCGCAATGCGGCTTCTGCCAGGCGGGCCAGATCATGCAGGCCTCGGCCCTGATCGCAGAGAACCCGCAGATCACCGATCAGCAGATCCTCGACGGCATGCGCGGCAACATCTGCCGCTGCGGCTGCTATCAGCGCATCGTGGCGGCCGTCCGTCACGCGGCCACCGGCATCTGAGGGAGGACAAACACATGCTCACCTATCTCCCGCAAGACCTCGTCGAGACGCCCCGCCGTGCGGTTGAGGCCATCGCGCTCGCCAAGGCCGATCGTCGCGCTGTCCTCTTCGGCGGCGCCGCCGTCTTCGCCATCGGCGCCTTCGCCGGCCAGGCGCGCGCCTTCGAGCCCTATCCCACCGGCGGCTCGGCCATGGAGAACGGCCTCGTCTCCGACCCGCTCGTCTTCGTCTCCATCGACGCGGACGGCACCGTCACCATCGTCGCCCACCGCTCCGAGATGGGGCAGGGCGCGCGAACCTCGCTGCCCATGATCATTGCCGACGAGATGGATGCCGATTGGTCCCGGGTGAAGATCGTCCAGGCGCCGGGCGACGAGCTCAGATACGGCAACCAGAACACCGACGGCTCGCGCTCGCTCCGCCACCACATCCAGCCGATGCGCGAGATGGGGGCGAGCGTGCGCCTCATGCTTCGACGCGCCGCCGCCAAGGCATGGGGCGTGGACGTGGCCGATGTGACGCTCGGGCTCCACACGCTCGAAGGACCCGGCGGGCAGTCCGCCGATTTCGGCGAGATGGCGGAGGCCGCGATGGCCGGGGCCGTGCCCGCGCGCGACGAGCTCGCCTTCAAGGACGAGGCTGATTTCCGCTACATCGGCAAGGGCGAGGTCTCGATCGCCGACCTCCGCGACATCACCACGGGCAAGGCGGTCTACGGCGCGGACGTTCAGCTCGACGGCATGCGCACGGCCGTCATCCAGCGCCCGCCGGTGCTCGGTTCCAAGGTGAAATCGCTCGACAAGACCGCGGCCATGGCCGTTCCGGGCGTCGAGGCGGTCATCGAGCTCGAGGGTGCGACGGAGCCTGTCAACTTCGCGCCTCTCGGTGGCGTCGCGGTCGTCGCCAGCAATACCTGGGCTGCGGAGCAGGGTCGCCTCGCACTCGAGATCGAGTGGGAGGTGAGCCCGCATTCGAGCTACAACTCCGAAGCCTTCCGCAAGACGATGGAGGAGGCTTCGAAGAACCCCGACGCCGTCTTCCGCGATGAGGGCGACGTGACCGCAGCCTTCGATGGCGCAGCAAAGACGGTCGAGCGCAGCTACTACCAGGCGCATATGGCGCATGCCACGATGGAGCCCCCGGCGGCGGTCGCGCGCATGACCGAGGACGGCAAGATGGAGGTCTGGGCCCCGGTCCAGAGCCCCTATCAGACACGCAAGGACGTGGCCGCCGATCTCGGCATGGATGTCGAGGACGTCACGGTGCATGTCACGCTCCTTGGCGGCGGCTTCGGTCGCAAGTCCAAGGCGGATTTCGCGACGGAGGCGGCACGGCTCGCCAAGGCGACGGGTCAGCCCGTCCGCGTGCAGTGGACGCGGGAGGACGACATCCGGAACGCCTTCTACCACACGGTCTCGGTCGAGCGGATCCGCGTGGCGCTCGATGCCGAGAACAAGGTCACGGGCTGGCACCACACCTCCGTGGCGCCGACGATCCTCTCGACCTTCGCGCCCGGGGCGGAGAACCAGTTCTTCATCGAGCAGGGCATGGGCCATGTGGACGTGCCCTTCGACATTCCCAACCTCCGCGCCGACAACGCCAAGGCGGCTGCGCATACGCGCATCGGCTGGTGGCGTGCGGTCTCCAACGTCCCCCGCGCCTGGGCCATCCAGTCCTTCGTGGCGGAGCTTGCAGAGGAGCTCGGCCGCGACCAGAAGGACATGCTGCTGGAGATGATCGGCCCGGCGCGCAGCATCGATCCTGCGACCGCCGCCATGCCGGACGACTTCTGGAACTACGGCGAGCCGTATGAGGAGTTTCCGATCGAGACGGGCCGCCTCTCCAACGTCGTCGAGATGGCGGCCAAGGAGGCGGGCTGGGGCAAGGATCTGCCGGCGGGCGAGGGCCTCGGCATCGCGGCGCATCGGAGCTTCGTCAGCTACGTCGCCACGGTCGCCCATGTGCGCGTCGTCGACGGCGTCGTCCGGGTGCCGGAGCTCCACTTCGCCATCGACTGCGGCTTTGCGGCGAACCCCGAGCGGATCCGCAGCCAGATGGAGGGGGCGGCCGTCATGGGCATGACCGCGGCCATGCACTCCGCCGTGACCTTCGAGAACGGTGCGGCCGTGCAGTCGAACTATACCGACTATGACATGGTCCGCTCCGACAACTTCCCTGAGAAGGTGCATGTCCACATCGTGGAGCACCCGTTCTCGGTCCACGCCACGGGCGTGGGCGAGCCGGGCGTGCCCCCGGTCGCGCCGGCCATCGCCAACGCGATCTTCAACGCCACGGGCAAGCGGCTGCGCGACCTGCCCTTCGGCACGAGGGTCTGATCCCGGCTCCATTGGGACCGAGCCCAACTTTTCAGCGGATGCGAGACATTTTGAATGCTCGGGTCAAATTCCGTGAAGCCTTTCGTCCCTTTGCCCCGGTTATCCCCCGGGAGTCGGTTGCCGACGTTTTCGAGTTAACGG
>JBCCDG010000032.1:0-35641 GCA_039030915.1 Pseudomonadota bacterium
GCGGAGGGGTCGTAGCCCGCGCGGGCGAGATAGGTGATGCCGACCCGGTCCGCCTCCCGCTCATCGTCGCGGCTGTAGCTTGCCAGTGTCCCGCCGACGGCGGTTTGCAGCAGACTGCCGATCACGGGTGGCTCCAGCCCGAGGACGGCGAGGCCCAGGCTGCCGAGCAGGAGACCCGCACCCGCCACTTGGGTGCGCTCCTCCCGCTTCGTGCTGTGCTGCTCGGTGACATGCGCGATTTCATGCGCGACGACGCCGGCGAGCGCGGCCTCGTCCTCGGCCAGTGCGACCAGACCCCGAGTGACGTAGATATAGCCACCGGGCAGCGCGAAGGCGTTCACCTCCGGCGTATCGAGCACGGTGAAGGTCCAGCGCTCGTCCGCCTGTGAGCTGACGGCGACGAGCCGTTCGCCGATGCGGTCGACATGCGCCGCTACCCTGCGATTGTCGTAGGCCCCGCCGAAGCGCGACAGGACCTCCGGGTGCAGCTTGTCCCCCTTCGCTTGCGCCGCCGGATCGCGCGAAAGCGTGACGACCTCGGACGGCGCGGCGCGGTTCGCGGCCGGGGAGGGCCGGGGTGGCGGGACGGTTCCGATGTCGCGACCGGCGACGGGCGCCGGGGCCGGCGCGCAAGCGGCCAGGAGCCCGGCAAAGACCAAGGCTGCTGCGGCGAAGCGGGAGCGTGCTGACAGCATCTGCGACATTGTCCTTCCCCGATAGCTTTCTTTGGAGACAAGATAAGCGGCGAACTCAGATGATCACGTCCGACATCGAGGATGTGAACAACCGGTCGCGGGACCGCTCCCTTGGTTGCGCGCCCCGCCGTGCCAGATCGCGAAGGAGAGGGCGTGCAGGAGACCGCGATGCAATGGCGAGGCGGCCAGACCGGCGAGACGGATCGACCCCCCTTCCCGCACAGGCGCCGGGTTTTGGGAGGGGCGGCGGCGCTTGCGCTCTGTCCGCCCCTTGCGGCCGCGAACGGGTCGGCGGCCAGGATCGACGCGCTCCGCGCGGAGGCGGCCGGCTTCGACCAGCTCCACGCCATCATCGTCGCGCATCGCGGTGAGGTACTTGTGGCGGACGCGTTTCGCGGGCCCGCGATCTCGCGCCCGGTGAACGTGAAGTCGGTGTCGAAGACGCTGGTCGCCACGTTGGCGGGTATCGCCATCGGCAAGGGCGTTCTGGACGGAACGGACCAGCCGGTGGCACCGCTCCTCTCGCCCTTTCTGCCGCGCGAGCGTGATCCGAGGCTCGAGCGGATCACGGTGGACCACCTGCTGACGATGCGTGCGGGGCTCGCCCGCACCTCCGGCCGGGCCTATGGCGCCTTTGTCGAGAGCCCCAACTGGCTCGCGCATGCGCTCTCCCGCCCTTTCACGGCCGATCCCGGGGCGCGCTTCCAGTACTCGACGGGCAGCTACCACCTGCTCGGCGCGGCACTGTCGCGCGCGGCGGGGGAAAGCCTGCTCGACCTTGCGCGCCAATGGCTCGGGCAGCCGCTCGGGATCGACCTGCCGCCCTGGACGCGCGACCCGCAGGGTTATTTTCTCGGCGGCAACAACATGGCGCTTTCGCCCCGGGCGATGCTGCGCTTCGGAGAAACCTGGCGGCTCGGCGGCCTCCATGACGGCGAGGCAGTGGTGCCGGGGACCTGGGTCGAGGCGGCATGGACGCCGCGCACGCGCTCCCCCTTCTCCGGCGACGACTACGGCTATGGCTGGTTCCTGACCCGGCTTGGCGGCTACGCGGCGGCCTATGCGCGCGGCTATGGCGGGCAAATGATCTACGTTCTGCCCGAACTCGATCTGACCGTCGCCATCACCTCCGATCCGACACGGCCGGCCCGCTCTGCAGGCTATGCCGGCGCGCTCAAACGTCTCGTTGCGCGCCATGCGGTTCCGATCGCCGAAGCCGCGCGTTGACCCAGGAGGCGGGCTCCCGTAGGTCCTCGAAGGCGTGGGGCCTCGTAGCTCAGCTGGATAGAGCAGCCGCCTCCTAAGCGGCAGGTCGCAGGTTCAAATCCTGCCGGGGTCACCATTAACTTTTCAGGCCGTGCGCCCATGACGCCGCCGCGAAGAGCGCCCTGCGCCGGAGCAACCGCCGCAAGCGGCGATTCTCGATCCTGAGGCGGTTGACGCTTGCAAAACGGTGCTTTTCACCGTCGCAAACGGTGAATTTGCGCACTGACCTGTGCCGCTACGTCACAGCGCATGGTAGATTCTCAGTCATTCCGCGCCGCAGCAGTAGAACGGATGTACATCGTGATTTAACGTTTGTGACGGGAAACCGGACGCCGCCTCGGCTGCGGAAATCGCGCTTTCACAAGGTGGCGACGGTGATGGGGAAAGTCGTGCTTGAGCACAGCTTTCATTGTTTGTTGTGAGGTCTGGGAGCTCAATCATGGACGGTATTCTCGATGGTGGAACCACGCGTGCCGAACCGATCGCGATCGTGGGTATCGGCTGCCGTTTCCCAGGCGGTGCGACGGATGCGGACGGATACTGGCGGTTCCTGAGCAACGCCGGCTGCGGGATCGTGGAGGTCCCGGAGGATCGGTGGAGCCTCGATGCCATCTACGATCCCGACCAGGGGGCCCTCGCCCGGTCCCGCATCCGCTATGGTGGCTTCCTCTCGGATGTCTACGGCTTCGATGCCGGCTTCTTCGACATCTCGCCGCGCGAAGTGCTCAGCATGGACCCGCAGCAGCGCATGCTGCTCAGCACCGTCTACGAGGCCGTCCGCGATGCGGGCCTGCGCATGCGCGACATGCGCGCGGAGAAGACCGGGGTCTTCGTCGGCATCTCGGTCTCGGATTTCGGCTTTCTTCAGCGGATGCAGCGCACGAACGAGGAGCTCTATGCGGGTACGGGCACGGCGCTCTGCATCGCGGCCAACCGCGTCTCGCACCGCTATGATCTCTCGGGTCCGAGCTTCGCGGTGGATACCGCCTGCTCCTCCTCGCTGGTTGCGGTCAATCAGGCCTGCATGAGCCTGGCGCACGGCAACTGCTCCTACGCGCTCGCGGGCGGCGTCAACGCGCTGGTCGATCCCTCGGCCTTCATCGTCTTCGACAAGGCCGGCATGCTGTCGGTCACCGGCACGATCTCGACCTTCGACAGTGCGGCGAACGGCTATGTGCGTGGCGAGGGCTGCGGCGTCATCGTGCTTCGCCGCCTGAAGGATGCGATCGCGGACGGGGACCGGATCTACTCGGTCATTCGTGCCACGAGCGTGAACCAGGACGGCCGGACGCCGACGCTGACGGCGCCGAGCGGCGAGCGGCAGATGGCCATGCTCGAAACGCTTACCGCCCGCGCCGGCATCGCGCCGGAGGATGTGGACTATGTCGAGGCGCACGGTACCGGCACGCCCGTCGGCGACCCGATCGAGGCGACCGCCATCGGCCGCACCTTCGGCCAGGGACGCCGGAACGGCGAGAAGGTGCTGGTGGGCTCGGTGAAGCCCAATATCGGGCATCTCGAGAGTGCGGCGGGCATCTCCGGCCTGATCAAGGTGGCGCTGGCGGTGCATCACCGGGCGGTGCCGCCCAACCGGAACTTCCGCAACCCTAATCCCAACATCGCCTTCGATGCGCTCGGGATCGAGGTGCCGACCAGTCTGCGCGAGATCGGCGACGGCAAGGTTGCGCGCGCCGCTGTAAACTCCTTCGGCTTCGGTGGCACCAATGCCTCGGCGCTGGTTGAAAGCGCGCCGGTGGAGCGTGCGCGCCGGCCGCGTGGCGCTGCGCGGCCGCAGGCGGCGGAGGCTACGGCCTTGCCCGAGGCACCGCTGCCCTTCGTGATCACCGCAGCTGCAGAGAGCTCCCTCCGCGAGAGCGCAGGCCGCCTCGCCGCCGCGATGGCGCCCGGCCGCGCGCTTGCGGGTGCGCCCCTTCAGGAGATCGCGGCCAACCTCGCGGCCCGCGACGATGCGCATCGCCAGCGCGCCGCGATTTTCGCCGACACCCCCGAGAGCCTTGCTGCCCGCCTCATCGAAGTGGCCGAGGACCGGGTGCCCGAGCCTGCGCCCCGTACGCTGCCCAAGGTGGTGATGGGTGAGACGAAGCATCCCGGCCAGCTCGCCTTCACCTTCTCAGGTCAGGGCGTACAGTGGGAGGGGATGGGCCGCGGCCTCCTGGCGATGGCGCCGGCCTTCCGCGAGAAGGTCGAGGCCTTCGACGAGATCTACCACGAGCTCTCCGGCATCAGCCCGATCCACGAGCTGATGACGGCCGGGATCGACCGGCTGGGCCAGCCCGCCATCACGCAGCCCACGATCCTTTCGATGCAGATCGGGCTCGCCGCGCTCTGGGAGCGGGCGGGTGTGAAGCCGGACATGATCATCGGCCACAGCTTCGGCGAGGTCGCTGCGGCCCATGTCGCGGGCGCGCTCTCGCTCAAGGACACCGCACAGCTGGTGCATGCACGCGTGCTCATGTCCGAAGGCATCACCGAGCCCTGCGCGATGACCGCCGTCACCCTCGGCCCGCGCGAGATGGAGGAGTACATCTACGCCGAGGACCGGGTGGATATCGCCGCGCGCAACACGAACACCAACTGCACCATCAGTGGCTACATCGAGGATATGGAACGGGTGGAGGCGCGCCTCGCCGCCGAGCGGCCCGAGGTCACCGTAAAGCGCCTCGCCATGGGCATCGCCTGGCATTCCCGCGTGCTGGAGCCGCATGAGCAGGTCTTCCGCGACGCGCTGGGCGAGCTCGATTGGAAGGCGCCGCACACGCCCTTCGTCTCCACCGTAAGTGCGCGGCCCGAGACCTGCCTCGATGCGGACTACTGGTGGCAGAACCTGCGCGGGGCGGTCGCCTATCGCCGCGGGATCGAAACCTGCATCGACCTCGGCGCGACCAGCTTCCTCGAGATCGGCCCGCACCGGACGCTTTCCGGTCTGACGCGTGCGATCGGTGGGGATCGGCGCGAGCAGGTGCTCGATGCGGCTTCCCTCGTCCAGGGCACGCCGGAGCTTCATGCCATCGGCGTCGCAGCCGGCCAGCTCCATGCCGCCGGGCACGACGTGGACTTCACGGCCTTCACGGGCCGGCCGTCCGAGCTTCTGGATCTGCCCGCATACCCTTGGGAGCTTCACCGCCATCACGAGCCTTCGGAGGAGACCAAGCGGCTTTTGTCGAAGACGCCTGATCACCCGCTCCTTGGCATGCGGAGCGATGGGGCGGTGCCCGTCTGGCGAAACGAGTTCACGCTCAAGTCCCATCCCTGGCTCGAGGACCATGCCGTGGGCGGGGACGTGGTGTTCCCGGGTGCCGGCTACGTCGACATCATGCTGGCCGCTGGACTTGCGCATTTCGGGGAGAGCCCGCTCGAGATCGAGGATCTCGAGATCGCGGAAGCGCTCTTCATCGGGTACGAGGACGCGATCCTGCTCGAGACCAGCATCGAGCCGGAGACGGGCATCGTCGCCATTCACAGCCATCTACGCGATAGTCCGGCGGGTTGGGTGCTCCGCGCCCGGGCGCGCATCAGCCAGCCGGACGTGGCCGAGCCCGCGGCCCTGGCCCTCGCGACGGAAGCGCCGGTGCTCGACGAGCCGCTCGACAGGCGCGGCTTCTATGCCCTCGCGATGCGGCATGGTCTCAACTACGGCGCGCACTTCCAGGGCGTTGAGCGAGCAACAGTGCATGAGGATGGCGTCCATGGCGTCGTGCAGCTCGACGAGGCGCATCAGCCGACGCATTTCGAGGAGCATATGGCGCATCCCGCGCTCCTCGACGCGGCGTTCCAGTCCTCCATACCACTGGCCACATGCGCGGCAGGTCTGCCGCTCGATGTGAGCCAGAACGAGAGCGACGTCTATCCGCTGTTCCTGCCGGTCGGTACGCGTCGGATCCGGTTCTTCGGCAGGCTGCCGTCGAATATCCGCGTGCATGCCACGGTCGCGAAGGGCACGCGCCCGGGCGAGCGGACCGCGAGCTTCGTGATCGCCGACGAGACGGGCCGCGCGGTGATGACGGTCGAGGGCTTCATGACGCGGCGCATGAGCCAGGAGAGCGGCGCGGGCGGGGTCGGGGTCGCTCCGCGCTTCTACGTCGAGCATGCTGCGCCGGCCTCCTTCGAAGAGGTCGCGGCCGACCCTGTGCTTGAGACGGGTCCCATTCACATCATCGCCGATGTCGGCGGCACTGGCGCCGCACTTGCCGAGCGGCTGACGGCGGCTGGAGCCAGCGTCACGCTGCTACCGGCCCCCGCGGGCCCTGCGGAGATGGCGGAGACGCTCGAGAGCATCGCGCTCGAGGAGAGCTCTCCCGCAACGATCATTGCCGCCTACGCGCTCGATACGCCGGCGCTGCCGGACGACACGCCGGGCGAGGCGCTGCAAGCTGCGATCGAGCGCAACGTGCTCATCGGCGTCGCCCTCGGCCAGAAGATCGACGCGCTTAGTGCTGCTGCGGCACCGCTCCGGCTCTGGACGCTGACGGCCGGGGCGCGGGACCTTCCCGGCGCCACGATCACCACCCGCGGCCTCGCGCAGGCACCGCTTACCGCCCTGAACCGCACCATCGCGGGCGAGAACCGCGGCGTGAGCCCGGTGCATCTCGACCTGCGGGCCGAGGATGACGCTACGCTCGATGCCGCCGCCCGCCTCATCCTGACGGGCACGAAGGAAACCGAGTTGGCGCTGGAGGGCGACGCCGCCCATGTCTTCCGCCTCGAGGCGCCGGAGCAGCGGACGATCCCGATGCGTCGTGTCGCCGTGAACCCAACAGGGGGCGAGAGCACATTCGTCGCCACGATGGAGACGCCGGGGCTCATCCAGGACATCGTGCTGGAGGAGACGCCGGCGCCACGTCCGGGCCCGGGCGAGGCGAGCATCGCGATCGGCGCGGTCGGTCTCAATTTCCGCGACATCATGGCAGCCACCGGCCTCCTGCCCCTCGAAGCGGAGAGCGAGCCTGCATGGCGCAATCTCGGCCTCGAGTTCGGCGGCACCGTCCTCGAGGTCGGCGAGGGCGTCGAGGGTCTGAAGCCCGGCGACCGGGTGATGGGCATGGGCCGGCGCTGCCTTCAGGGCCAGATCGTGCATCCCGCGGCCGGGCTCACGCCGTTGCCGGACAGCATGAGCCTGGTGGATGCGGCGACAGTGCCATCAGCCTTCAGCACTGCGCATTATGCGCTCAACCACGTCGCCCGCATTCGGCCGGGCGAGAAGGTCCTGATCCACGCGGCCACCGGCGGCGTCGGTATCGCGGCCATACAGCTCGCCCGTCGGGCAGGCGCCGAGGTTTTCGCCACCTGCTCCGCTGCCAAGCGCCATCACCTCGAGGCGATGGGTGTGGAACACATCTTCAACTCGCGCTCGCTCGACTTCGCGGACGAGATCATGGAGCGGACGGGCGGCAAGGGCGTCGATGCCGTCCTGAACTCGCTGCCCGGGGACTACATCGACAAGGGGCTCGATTGCCTCGCCCCCTTCGGCCGCTTCCTCGAGATCGGAAAGCGCGACGTCTATGCCAACGCGCCGCTCGGCATGAAGGCGCTCCGGCGCAACGTGTCGCTCTCGGTCATCGATCTCGCGGCGATGGGTGCGGAGCGGCCGGAGATGCTGCAAGCGCTCTCCAACGAGGTGGTCGCGATGTTCGCCGCGGGCGAGCTGACCGCCCTGCCGGCGACGGAATTCCCGATCTCCGAGACGGTCGAGGCCTTCCGCTTCATGAGCCAAGCCAAGCATATCGGCAAAGTCGTCGTCACCGTGCCGGACACGCCGGTCGAGGCGCGCCTCGCCCCTGACGCGGCCTTCGCGGTTCGCGAGGACAGAAGCTACCTCATCACGGGCGGCTCGCGCGGCTTCGGCGTCGGGGTGGCGGACTATCTGTCGCGCTCGGGCGCGGGTGCCGTCGTGCTTGCCTCCCGCTCCGGCCAGCCGGACGAGGACGCTATGCCGACCGTCGCCGCCATCGAGGCGCGCGGCACCGCCGTCACGCATCTCAAGCTCGATATCGAGGATGAGGCGGCCGTCATCGCTGCCGTCGCGGAACTTGCCTCGGCCGAGCGCCCGCTTGCGGGGATCGTGCATGGTGCGGCCGTCATTCGCGACGGCTTCCTCAGTCAGCTCGACGAAGAGCTCGTCACCAGCGTGCTGCGTCCGAAGACGCGGGGTGCGTGGAACCTGCACGTCGCGCTCGAGCGGGCCGGGCTGCCGGCGGAGCATCTCGTGATGTTTTCCTCCTGCGCCTCGACGCTCGGCTCGATGGGCCAGGGCAACTACGTCGCCGCAAACGCCTTTCTCGAGGCCTTCGCTCACTGGCGCCGGCAGCGGGGCCTCGCGGGGCAGGCGGTCTGCTGGGGCGCCATCGGCGACACGGGCTTCGTCGCGCGCAACGCCAGCATGGCAAGCTATCTCGAGAGCAACGGCCTGCCGCCGGTGCCGCTCGAGCAGGCGCTCGAGGCGCTGGGCGCCTCGATGCGCTTCGATGCGCCGAGCACGACCTATGCGACCATCGACTGGGACGTGCTGAGCACCGGCAACCCGCGCATCGCGGAGACGCCGCGCTTCGAGCAGCTCGCCCGGAAGGACACGGCGGGCCGGAGCCGCATCCGCGCCGACCTTGCCGCCCTGCCGCGCGAGTCCTGGCCTGCGCAGATGGAGCGTTTCCTCACCGAGGAGGCGGCCAAGGTGCTCCGGATCGATGCCAAGGAGATCCCGGCCGACGCCGCTCTCGCAGAGCTCGGTTTCGATTCGCTGTCGTCGATGGAGCTCAAGATCCGCGTTGAGGGCGGGCTTGGCATCAATGCGCCTGTGAGTGCGTTCCTACAGTCCCCGACCGTCTCGAGCCTCGCGGCCGCGCTGGCGGATCTGGTGGAGGAGGACATGCGCCGCGTCGAGCTTGCCCAGGCGGCAGAGGCCAGCAGCGCAGAAGGCGGGCTGGCCCATACGGGCGAGGACGGTGCAAGCCGCGCCATGCCGCTCACGCCGGAGCAAAGGCGCATCCTTGCGCAGGAGACCGCGGCGCTCACGACGCCTGCAGGTCGCCTGGCACTCCGCACCCGCGCAGCACTCGATCTGCCGGCGGGCGTCACGGCTGAGGCGCTGGAAGGCGCGCTTGCGGCCCTCTCCGCTGCTCAGCCCGTCCTCTCGCTCAGGCTCGCGAAGGGCGGCGCCGCTCTGGAGGCCGGCGAGGCGCCGGTGTTGGAGCGCGTGGCGAGTGCCGATGCCGCTCTCGCCGCTCCGCTCGACATGGATGGCGCGCTCGTTCGCGTCGCGGTGTCGGAGGCGGACAACCGGCTTGCGGTCGTCGCGCACCGTCTGGTGCTCGACCGCGGGGCGACCGGCAGGCTACTGGATGCGCTGCTGGAAATCGCGGGAGGCGCGGAGCCCGAAGCTCCGACCCCCGATGCGCTGGCTGAAGCATTGGCCGCGCGGCGGTTCGACGAGAGGCGGGCGGAGCCGCTGGCCGCGGCGGCTCACTGGCGCGTCAGCCTCGCCGGCGGTTTCGCCCCCGTGCCGATCGAGCATCGCCGTCGCGCCCTGCTGCCGCCCGCCTTCGGCCTCGGCCGCGGGATGTCGGCCGCTGTCGCTATGACGCTTGCGCCTGCGCGGGCAGGCGGCCCGTCGGGCGAGGTCGCACACCTGGTGGAGGCCTTTTCGGGCGCGCTCGCGCGTCAGACCGGCTTCTCCCGCCTGGCCCTCGACACCGCGATGCCGGCCCCACTCAATGCCGCTCCCGCGAGCGCGCTCGGGCCCTTCGAGTGCCGCTTCCCGGTCATCGTCCACCTCGCCGAGGAGGATCGACTGGCCGAGATCGTGGCCACGCAGATCGAGCATGGCCGACGCCATGCGGCCTTCGGCACGGCATTCGCAGAGGAACAGGCCGGGCTCGACCGTGCCAGCGCCACGGCGCTCGCCCAGTTCGGCCTGCGCCTCGAGCCAGAGGCCGAAACGCCTGGCGCCGCCGCCGTCGCCGATGGGATGGAGGCGGTTTCGGCCCATGATGTCTGCCTCACTCTCCGTCCGCTGGCGGAAGGCGGCTGGCGGGCCGTCATCGCCTACGATGCGGATGTCTTCGCCGAGGAGGAGATACTGGCGATCGCGCACGAGATGGCACGGCGTGCCGGTGTGCCGGAGGCTGGCGTCGAGCGGCTGGCGGTGCTGATGGATACCGTCTCCGAGACTACACCCGCGGTCCTGCCTGAGGAGGTCGCGCCCGACGCAGTGGCCGGTGCCGGTGGCGGCGCGCAGAGCTTCCCTGTGCTGCGCGATCAGGCGGGCGTCCTGAACTCGATTGTCTCTCCCGATTGCACGGCGACGCTCCGCCAGGCATGGATGACCGCGCTCGGCATCGCCGTGAAGCCGGGTCTCGAGCCGAGCCGGCTCAGCCGCTCCTTCGAGCATCTGACGCAACGGCACGAAGCGCTGCGCACGCGGTTCGTGCAGGAGGATGGCGAGTGGCGCGCCATCGTCGATCAGGCGCACGCGACCGGGGTCGAGGTCGTGGACGGCTCGGACATCCCGGACGACGAAATCGCCAAGCTAGGCGACCGCTTCGCCTACGAGCCCTATGACGTCTCCACCGGCCCGCTCGTGCAGGTCCGCATGATCCGTCTGGGTGGGGAGCGTGGTGATGTTCTGCTGCTGCGGGCGCATCATGTCGTCAGCGACGGCTGGTCGATCATCAAGGTGACCGAAGAGCTCATGACCGGCTATTTCGGCGCCAAGAACGAGACGCCGGCGCCCCTGTCGACCGGCCAGCTTCTGGCGCGGGAAGCGGCGGAGCGGGCGCGCGCGGCCGAGGAGGCGGCCTACTGGGACGAGGCGCTACTGCCGATCCCGGAGATCGCCCGCTTCGGCCGGGTCCGTGCGGGCACCGCGCTCTCGGCGCAGGGCGCCATGGCGCTCCCGACCGAGAACCTGATGCTCGACGTCACCGGCGAGGCCTACGGCGCCATCGAGAATGCGGCGCGATCCGCCAAGGTCACCGTCAACAGCGCGCTCATCACGGCGCTCGGTCAGACCATGGCGCGGCGTGGGGAGGTCGATGCGCTTTACATCTCCTCGCTGCATCCGCGGCGGACCGATCCCGAGCTGGCCGAAGTGGTGAACTTCCTCGCCACGATGGTGCCGATCCGGGTAGCGTGTCCGGACGGTGGGGATTTCGCGAGCGCGGCCCGCGCGGTCGATGCCCAGGCGCGCGAGAGCTATGCCCGGACGCATCTCGGCTTCTCGATGGCGGACTTCTTCGAGCGCAACGGTGCGGTGACCGGGGAGCATAGCCGGATCGTCTGTGCTGCCCTCGCCCCGGAGCATCGCGCACGCAAGTCGTCGCTCGAGCCGCTCCTGCAGGGGGCGGGCGACATGGTCCTGCGCATCGCGGGGCTCGAGATCCGGACCCTGCCGATGAACGCCCGCAACATCGTGCGTCAGGAGCTGGGGCTGCGGACGCTCGTCTCCCGCGAGACTGCCATGATCCAGTATACCTACGAGTTCCCGACCTTCTCGCGCGAAGAGGCCGAGAGCATCCTCGACGAGACGCTGGGGCGGCTCGGCGTCACGCAGCCATGCCACAGCATGGTGACCCGCGTGGGTGTCTTCGCCGCGCCGGAGGATCTCGCGGCCATCGAGGCGGGGCGTCTGCCTGCCACGCGGGGGAGCGACAGGCCGGCGGCGATGCTCGAGCCGGCCGCACGCGGACCCGGCGATCGCTGAGGAGCGAAGGTGAACGATACGAGCGACCGCGCTCGCCGGCCGGACGAGGCAGGCGAGCGCTCCGCGCCATTTTCACATGTCGAGCGCTTCGCCCGCGTGGTCGTCGCCTGGCGGCGGAGTGTCGTCGCGCTTGCGATCCTCCTGGTCGGGCTTTGCTCGATAGGGCTTCTCGACTGGCGGGTGACGGGCGATGCGCGGATTTTCTTCGGCAAGAACAACCCGGAGCTTCAGGCGCTTGAGCGGCTGGAGGCGACCTATGCCAAGCTGAACGGCATCATCTTCGTCTTCGCGCCGAGGGAAGGCGATATCTTCACCGAGGAGACGCTGACCGCCGTACTCGATCTATCCGAACAGGGATGGCTGCTGCCGCATGCGGTGCGGGTCGACTCGCTTTCGGAGTATCGCGTCATCGAGGGCGACGAGGAGAGCATTTCCGTCCGTCCGCTCTTCGAGCCGGGTGAGACGTTCGATGAGGCGCGCCTCGCCGAAATCAGGGCCGACACGCTCAACGAGGATGCAATTCTCGGGCGCCTCGTCAGCCCGTCCGGCCATGTCACGGGCGTGACAGTGCTGGTCACGATGCCAGGTGACAAGGCGGCAGTGAGCGAGCTTGCCGAGCGATCCCGAGCCCTCGCGGACCGGATCGAGACGGATTATCCCGGCATCGATGTGCGCCTTACCGGCGGCGTGCTGGCGGATGACACCTTCGCGCTGGCCGGGGAGCGGGACAAGAACACACTCTTTCCCGTCGCCGGGGTGCTCGTCGTCCTGTCGCTGCTCTTCTTCCTTCGCTCCGGCCGCATGACGCTGGCCGTGGTCGCGGTGCTCGGCGCGACGATAGCCTCGGGTGTGGGCGTCGCGACGCTCTTCGGTGCCACTCTCAACGCAGCGACCACGGCGGCTCCCGTCGCCATCCTCGTCCTAGCCCTCGCCTCCGTCTTTCACGTGCTGATCGGCGCTGCGCACGCGGCCGAAGAGGGCGCGGCGCCTGCGCCCGCGATGATCCGCTCGCTGGAGGAGAACTTCGTTCCGGTTAGCGCGGCCAGCATCACCACGGTCATCGGCTTTCTCAGCCTCAACTTCTCCGACAGCCCGCCGCTTCGCGAAATGGGGAACATCATTGCCGTCGGAACGCTCTTTTCCTGGCTCTTCTGCCTGACCTTCCTGCCCGCGCTCTTCAGCTACCTCGCCCCCGTCCGCCCCCGCGCCTTCGGCGGCCTCGCGCAGACGCTGGACCGGGTTGCGCGCTTCTCCGCCCGACGCCGCCGCGCCATCCTGCTTGCCGCCCTCGTCGTCCTGCCGATCGCGCTCATCGGGGCCGCCCGCATCGTGCCGGACGACAACTTCGTCCAGTATTTCGACGACACCTACGAGTTCCGGCGCGACACGGACTTTACCGAGGCGAATCTCACAGGCCTCAACGTCATCCACTTCGCCCTGCGCGCGGGCGAAGAGGCCGACAGCGTCTACGATCCCACTTTCCTCCGCCGCGTCGACCGCTTCGCCGCCTGGCTGGAGGCGCAGCCCGAAGTGGGCCATGCCAGCGCCATCACCGAGACGATCAAGGAGCTGAACCGGGCGCTCGAGGGCGGGCGGCAGGAATACTACCGGATCGGTGAGACGGCCGAGAAGAACGCTCAGGCGCTCTTCTTCTACGAGCTCTCCCTGCCCCCGGGGCATGACCTGAACAGCGCGCTGAGCATCGACCGATCGGAGACAAAGATTTCCGCCATCGTCCCCGGCCTCTCGAGCCGCGAGATCCTGGAGCTCGGCGAGCGGGCCCGCGCCTGGCTTGCGGCGGAGGAGCCGGAGATCGCGACGTCGGCCACGGGGCTCTCGATTGCCTTCGCCTATGTCTCCCGGCGGAATATCGAGGACATGATCGTCGGCACACTGGCAGCGCTCACGCTTGTCTCGTTGGTGATGCTGTTCATCTTCCGCTCCGTTCGGCTCGGCGTCGTCAGTCTCGCGCCCAACATCGTGCCGGGGCTCCTGGCATTCGGGCTCTGGGGCTATCTCGTGGGCCAGATCAATCTCTCGTCGACCGTGGTCAGCGCCATGACGTTCGGCATCATCGTGGACGACACGATCCATCTCGTGATGCGCTACCGCCAGGGGCGGCTCGCCGGTCGCTCGCCGGAGGAGGCGGTGCGCTACAGCCTGACGACCGCGGGCCTCGCCATCACGCTCACCACCGTGGCCATCGTCCTCGGCTTCGCGGTGCTGACCCTGTCGGGCTTTCAGCTCACCCGCTTCCTTGGCGGCCTCTCGAGCCTCGTCGTGCTCTTCGCCCTGGTCGCCGACGCGCTCATCCTCGCCGCCCTCCTCGTCTCCCTAGACAAGGACCGCGGGCCCGGGACCGAACGGGGACGCGACGATTAATCTGGGGAAGGTGGTGCCGGTAGAGGGACTCGAACCCCCGACCCCATCATTACGAATGACGTGCTCTACCATCTGAGCTATACCGGCGACGCGCGCGGAGATAGCGGAACTCATCGGGCTCGGCAAGGGGCGGGTTCGTGCCTTCGGCGCCCTTAGCCGAGACGCCGGGCGGCCTGCCACAGCATGAGCGATACACTGCCGAGCCATGCTACGGTGATGAGCAGGAGAACGCGCTCCCAGGCCCCGTCATAGCCGGTGGGCAGCATCAGGAAGATCGGGGCCGCGACCAGCCAGGCAACCGCTGTGCCGATCGAGAAGTGCGATAGCCAGCGCGCATGCGCCCGGAAGCCCTTGGCCATGGCGAGCGTCACGCCGAAGAAGAGCGCGGCGAGCACATAGACGATATAGATATGGACCTCGACACCTTCGTTGTCCCCGTCGCCATACTCGTTGCGCGCAGCGATGATGACGACGCAGAGCGCGATGAGCGCGAGGCCGATCACCCCCAGCGTCCAGCGCCGCCCGTCGATGTGGTAGTGCGCCGTTCCGAGCGCCGCCCCGAGCCAGCCGGCGGCGAAGGCGTAGAGCGAAATGTCCTGCAGGAGCTCGTACTTGCCTACTGCCAGAGCGCTGATCGTGTCGGCGACCCAGTCATGCCCGGGCACGATGACGCTGGCGACCGCATTGCCCGCGATCATGGCCACGATCCCGACGAAGCCCGCGACCGCGCAGAACGAGAGGAGCGCCCCGCTCGGGGTCCACTCGGATATCGTATCCCCGGATGGACCCTTCTCCTGCATCCCGCTCAGGCCTTCTGAAGACAGCGCCGGCCCAGTAGCTCCGCGATCTGCACCGCGTTGAGCGCGGCGCCCTTGCGCAGGTTGTCCGAGACGCACCAGAAGCTCAGCCCGTTCTCGACGGTCGGGTCCGTGCGGAGCCGCGAGATATAGGTCGCGAAGTCGCCGACGCAGTCGACCGGCGTCACGTAACCGCCCGGCTCGCGCTTATCGACCACCATGACGCCCGGGGCGGCGCGCAGGATCTCCCGCGCCTCATCTTCGTCCAGCGGCTCCTCGAACTCGACGTTCACCGCCTCGGAATGCCCGACGAAGACCGGCACGCGGACGCAGGTGGCATGCACCTTGATCTTCGGATCCACGATCTTCTTCGTCTCCACCACCATCTTCCACTCTTCCTTGGTGGTCCCGTCCTCCATGAAGACGTCGATATGGGGGATGACGTTGAAGGCGATCTGCTTCTGGAACTTGGACGGGGCCACTTCCTGGCCCGGCACGTACATGCCCTTGGTCTGGTTCCAGAGCTCGTCCATCCCCTCCTTCCCGGCGCCGGAGACGGACTGGTAGGTGCTGACGATGACGCGCTTGATGCGCGCCCGGTCATGAAGCGGCTTGAGCGCGACGACCATCTGCGCGGTAGAGCAGTTGGGGTTTGCGATGATGTTCCGCTTGCGAAAGCCGTCAATCGCGTCTGGGTTCACCTCGGGCACGATCAGCGGCACGTCCGGCTCGTAGCGGTAGAGCGAGGAGTTGTCGATCACCACGGCGCCTGCGCGCGCCGCCCTCGGAGCATACTCCTTGGCCGGACCCGAGCCCGCAGCGAAGAGCGCGATATCCGTGCCGCCGAAATCGTGCTGCTCGAGATCGCGCGTCTTCAGCGTCTTGTCGCCATAGCTGACCTCCGTGCCGAGCGAGCGGCGCGAAGCGAGAGCAACGACTTCGTCGGCGGGAAAGGCCCGCTCGGCAAGAATGTTGAGCATCTCCCGGCCGACAGCGCCGGTGGCGCCCACGACGGCGACACGATATCCCATGGCAGAGCCTCCTGAATGTCGCGCGCGTCTTATTGGAGAACGGGCCGGAAGGAAAGGCAGTCCGGATCTCCGACGATCTCACGCAGCGCCGACCGAGCGTCGGATAACGGGTCCGCGCGTCTGACGTCGCATTCCTGGAAGCCCGCTTTACCCGCCCGCGCCGCCGGAAAGGTCATCGAAGCGACCGCATCGATGACCTTCCCGGACAAACCGGCATGCTCAGCCCTGATGGCCGGTCGCCGAGTGTGGCTCGGGCGTCTCGCACCGCCATCCGGCTCTTCACCTATGGTTGTGCACCTCTTAGCTTTAAGCGTGTGGGACGGGTGCGGGATATCTATGTGATCGACGGTCGGGTCGATTGGGAGGCGGGGCTTCGCGGCGCCTTCTGGGGCCCCTTCATCGCGCTCCACACCCGGGGCGAGGCGCGGATGACCTCGGCCGAGAGCATGGTGGAGAACGTCCTCGACCTGCTCCGCCCCGATGAGCGGATAGGCGCCCTCCGTATCGTCGACCATGGCAGCACGCGGCATGTGGAGCTGGGCGACGATGTGGTGACGCCCGTGAGCTTCCGGCGCCACGCACCCGCGTTGGCGGCGCTCGCTCCGCATTTCGGCCCGTCGGGCTACGCGCATTTCGTCGGCTGCCATGCGGGGCTCAACACCGCGCTCCTGCGCGCCTTTGCCCGGCTCTGGCAGGTGCCTGTCTTCGCCGGGCGGGGCAGCACCAACGGGCTCGAGATGAACTTCGGGGGTTGGGTGCGCGTTTGCCCTGCAGGACGTCATCGGGAGCGTCTACGCTGGCCACGCTGCGCCGAAGGCGGCGCTGCGCGCAGGTAGCGGACGCGGTGGGCCGCCGAACGTTCGGGCGGTGGCGCCCATAGTGCAGCGTTTTGGGGAAGGATCGACCATGAAAGACGAGATCGAGCGGCTGCCCTGGCTCCGCGAGGCTCTGCTGCTTCTCAGGAAGGGCGATACCGTTTCGGCCATGGGCCGTGCGCGCGATGTGAAGACCGTGGAGTGGGTCAACCGCTTCCTGCCGTTCAGCTTGCCGTGGTGCGGCCTTTTCGTCGGGCATTGCCTCAAGAAGACGGAGCCCGGCACGCGGCTTCCGTTCCTCCACATGCGCGCCCGGCCATGGCAGGACTTTGGCGAGGCGCATGAACCGGAGCTTGGCGCGCTACTGGTGCTCTGGCTGCTGGATCCGGATTCGCCCCTGGGCCATGTCGGCTTCTATCTCGGCGAGGACGAGGAGTGCTTCCACGTGCTGAGCGGCAACCAGCACGACACCATCCTTATCGAGCGCTTTCCGAAGGATCGCCTGCTCGCCTGCCGCTGGCCGCTTCCGCAGTACGAACCTACGGGAGCCACGCCCCGCCGCGACCCCGAGCGCGCCGCAGAGTTCGAGTTCGGCGAATTCATCTGATCCGCGCGCCGGCGCACTGATCCGAAATCCGTCGCTGGCCGGGGAGGAATTCTCGCAGGATGTCGCGTGGCCGCAGAGTTCAGAAGAAGAAGCCGGCGAAGAGGAAGAAGTCGCTGTCTGCGGGCACATCACCGTTGCCATCGGTCTCGAGCAGGAAGACCTCGGGCGAGCTGGCCGCGTTTTCCGGGCTTCGCGCGAAGGAGACGAGAAGGTCGGCCACGTCCACGTCCGGCTCCCGCAGAAGGTCGCGGAAGAAGTCGAGCCCTTCCGGGTCCGGATCACGATCCAGGACGTTGCTGAAGAGGATGGTGACGATCGCCGTGTCGCTGAGCGTGTCCACATCGCCGAAGAGGTTTGTGAATTCATCCGACATGACGAACTGCTCGGCAATCACGTCGAGCGGTACGCCCGACTGGAGCGCGTCGAGCCAGAAGTTGAGCCCGTCGGAATCCGCCGCCCGCCCGAACGCCGCCTCGTAAAGGAGCGCAAGCTCCTGCACATCCGTCAGCCCGTCGGAGAAGTCCACGACCGAAAGGCCGAACTCGCCAACGCTGGAGAAGAAGCCGCCGACCGCGATGGTGAACTCCGCCGTCTCGGGCGCGGTAAAGACGATCTTCGAGTCGAAGCTTTCGAAGATGTTGAAATCGTCGTTCTCCACCAGCGTGTTGCCGAAGCGGTCCACGACCGCGAGGAGCGTGTCGAGGTTGGAGTCTTCCGTGGCGAAGGCGTCGATGATGACCGTCTGGCCGGCCTGGAGATCGACCTCGAAGAGATCGACGTCATCGATATCGCCGATGAAGCCGGTCACGGTTTCCCCGACATCGATGTCCGGCCTGAGCGGCGGGATGCTGTTGATGAACACCGGGAAATCGATGCTGAGATCGAAGATGGCGTCCGAGAAATCGAAGGGGCTGGTAGGCTCGACGATCTCTTCGGCACCGTTGAAGCCGAAGCCGAAGAAGCTGGGCAGGATGCCGGGCACGCCGCTCGCGCCCGGGGTCGGCCGCAGGGTATTGGTGAAGCCCTCGATGGGCTCGGCGAAGTTCGGCGGTATCCGGATGCTGGTCGTCGGCAGCATGATGCTCTCGGACGGCAGCTTCCTCGGTGCGCTGAGATCGCCCGGCCCGTCAAAGCCGTCGGGCGCCGTGACCCCAGCGAAGGAGCCGCTGCCACTGGGCTCATCCGTGGTGACGTCGCCGTCGCCCGCGTCAGGAATATCGTCGACCCCATCGACCACGGGCGGCGCGTCGTCGCCCCCGTCCGCGGGCGCGTCACCGTCGCCGCCTGCGCCGCCGATGACACCTTCCAGACCATCGGTGACGTCCACCGGAAGCTCGAACCCTCCCGGACCGAAAGGTCCGCCGAAGAGTGGCGTGTTGTTCAGCATTGCTGCGCTCCCTCGTTCGCACGGCCCCCGCCGCGTGCGCCGGACCGGCTGCCGCCGGCGCAAGGTCTTTCTAGCCGCTACCCACGCAGCCCGCCCTGACCGGACGGGCCAAGGCGAAAATGCGCTGGAATCGGCGACGTTTCCACTGTGAATTTGATACGGCACACACAGAACGTCAAAACATGAGCCGCCGCGGCATTCCTGCATGCCGCGGCGGCTGGGCTTGGAGGGCGGTGCGCGGGGCCGCGTGCCGACCCCGTGGGGGCAGGGTTCAGAGCGTACGGCGGATGCCGAGGGTGTGCTCCGAAAGGGTGATCGCGTGGTTGCGCGCTCCCGCGCCCATCGGCAGTTCCAGCGCTTCGTGGATCGCCGCACGGTCGAGCCCGATATCGCGCAACATGCGGTCGTCACGGTCGAGCATGTTACGCAGGAGCGCGCGCTGACGGTGGTCTTCCATGATCTTGAGGGCCTTGGCGCCGAGAAGCGTGAACATCTTCCGTCTCCTTTGCTGGTGCCGCTTGCGGCGTTTCCATGAGGAGAGATTGGAGATCCCCTGGAATTCAGACAAACTGATTTTGTTGACCTATGTCTTCAGCAATGCTTAATTCATGCCATGAAACAGAGTCCCATCCGTGCGGCCAGCGCCGCCGCCTTGCCGCCGAGCGCATCGCTCGACCCAGACGTGCTGCGGAGCGTTGTGGCCATCGCGGAGACCGGGTCGCTCACGCAGGCTGCGGCCCGCGTCGGGCGGACGCCCGCAGCGCTCTCCATGCAACTCAAGAAGCTTGAGGAGATGCTGGGCGTTCAGCTTTTCTGCCGGGATCGGCAGGGCATGGCGCCGACGCCGGAGGGGGAGCGGCTTCTGCCCCACGCGCGCCGCCTGATCGCAGCGCAGAAGGCGGCGCTCGATGCCTTCCGCTTTCCGGCGCTCTCTGGTGCGGTGCGGCTCGGCGCTATCGACGACTTTTCGGGCGCGCGCTTGGCGGAGGTGCTCTGCGGATTTGCGCGCTCGCATCCAGAGGTGACCGTCAACACCGTCGTCGGTTCCACGGCTCGATTGGCGCCGATGCTGGAGGCCGGGGAGCTCGACCTCGCGATCATCTCGCCCGGCGGGGAGGCTGCCTGGCAGCCTGCAGACCGCCTGGTGGTGGATGAGCCGCTGGTCTGGGCGGCGCGGGATGGGGGCGACGCGTGGCGGCGGCGGCCGCTGCCGATTTCCGTGGCGACGAGCGGCTGCGTCTGGCGGCGGGTAACGCTGGAGGCTCTGGATCGTTCGGGCATCCCCTATCGTGTCGCCTATCAGTCCGACTTTCTCGGCCCGCAGCAGGCAGCGGTGCTCGCCGATCTCGCGGTCGCGCCGATCCCGCGGAGCGCGCTCCTGCCTGGCATGCGCCAGCTTAGACCGGCCGACGGTTTCGAGCGGTTGGGCAGCTCGCGCATCGCGCTTCGCATGGGCGGCGAGCCGTCGCAGGCGGTACTGGCCTTGGCGGAGCGGATCGCCGATTGTGCCTGCTGCGTGCTTAACTGAGGCACATCGCGTAACGGGCGGGGGCGCGCAATGGCGGGCAGGCTGACGGATCACCTGGTCCTGATGACCGGGGCGGCCGGCGTGATCGGCCGGGCGACGGCGGCGGCAGTCGCGGCGGAGGGCGGCTCGACCATCGGTGTCGATATCGCGCCCGGCGATGGTATCGAGCATGTGATGGACGTGACGGACGAGGCCGCCTGGATATGCCTTGCCGAGACGCTGACGGAGCAGCATGGCCGCATCGACGGGCTGGTAACAGCCGCCGGCATCCTCCATGCCTCACCGCTCACCGAGACCCGCTACGAGGACTTTCGGCGGGTGATGACAGTCAATGTGGACGGGACGTTCCTTGCCTGCCGCGCGCTCTGGCCGCTCCTGAGGCGGAGCGCCGCGCCCTCCATCGTCACGCTTTCCTCGATCGCGGGGCTCATCGGCGGGCGCGGATTCGGCGCTTACAATGCGTCGAAGGGAGCGGTGACGCTGCTGACCAAGACAATGGCGATGGAGGGGTCGCGGGAAGTGCCGCCCATCAGGGCCAATTCGGTCCATCCGGCATTTGTCGAGAGCGGCATGGTCGATGCGCTTGCAGGGGCAATGGAGGATCCGGCGGCGGGACATCGGAAGCTGCGCGCGATGCTGCCGCTCGGCCGATATATCAGGCCGGAGGAAGTAGCGGCGACCATCGTACATCTTCTCGCGCCGGAGTCGGGCATGACCACCGGCTCGGAGGCGGTGCTGGACGGTGGCCTGACCGCGGGTGTCTGAGCGGCGTGGTCGCGCGCAACTCAGGTGAAGGCGCGGTCGATGGTGCGCCGTATGAAGGGGATCACGACCAGCGTCATCAATGGCACCATGATCGCGGTCGTCAGCGCCGTGCGCACCGGCATCGCGAGATCGGGCGCGGCGCTGCCGAGGATCAGCAGGCCGAGCGTCAGCGTCGGATAGACGGCCGCGAAGACGGCAATCACGAAAACAATCTTCTTGAACGGCATGTTCCAATCCATTCGGTATGCAGTCTGCTCGCACCCGCAATATAGGTCACAAGCACTGACGCATAAACCCCTGCGGCATGCAGCGGGCGCAGCACTGCCTTGCGGCGTACGTCTTTATGCAACGGGCTGCATGCCCGTGCACGGCCGCTCCGCCCTTGCACTTTTGCGCATGAGGGCGTATCTCGGCTCAGACATCGCGGTGGCCTCGCCATCCGGCGGGGTCCCGGTTCCGGGATTTCGACGGCGGGCTTTTCGGGGCGCGCCGTTTTCGTTTTCACCGGTCGGGTCCTCCGAATGGACCCGGGAGGGCGCATGGCCAACCTTGTCGCCAAGGCACCGATAGACCAGAAGCTTGCCGAGATCGTGGAGCCCACGGTCGAAAGCATGGGCTTCGGTCTCGTGCGCCTGAGGCTGATGGGCGGCAAGCGGACGACCGTCCAGATCATGGCCGAGCGCGCCGACGGCACGATGGAGATCGAGGATTGCGCGAAGCTTTCCCGCGCCCTCTCCGCCGTGCTGGACGTCGAGGACCCTGTCGAGAGCAACTACACGCTCGAGGTCAGCTCCCCTGGCATCGACCGGCCGCTCACGCGGCTCGAGGATTTCGACCGCTGGGAGGGCTTCGAAGCGAAGCTCGAGACCGAGGAGATGATCGAGGGGCGCAAGCGCTTCAAGGGAATCCTCGCCGGTGTCGAGGGCAACGAAGTCCTGATCGAGATCGAGGAAGGCACCATCGGGCTCGACTTCGACTGGCTGTCGGACGCCAAGTTGGTGCTGACCGACGACCTCGTGACCGAAAGTCTGCGCCGTGGCGGCAAAGCCGGCCAACCGGAATTCGACGAAAGCGCCTTCGACGAGATCGTCGAGGTGGACGCAGACGCAGATGACGACGCGGAGGAGAGACCCGTGCGCATGAATGGAGACGCCTGAGATGGTCAGCGCCAACAAGCTGGAGCTCTTGCAGATCGCCGATGCGGTGGCGCGTGAGAAGCTCATCGAACGCGAGCTCGTGATCGAGGCGATGGAGGACAGCCTCGGCAAGGCCGCGCGCTCGCGCTATGGCGCCGAGTATGACATCCGCGCCTTCATCGACCGCAAGTCGGGCGAGATCCAGATGAGCCGCGCGCTGGAGGTGGTCGACGAGGTCGAGAACCACTTCACCGAGATCCCGGTCGAAGAGGCGCGCCTCAAGAACCCCGAGGCGCAGGTGGGCGATTTCATCACCGAGCCGCTGCCGACGATGGATTTCGGCCGGATTGCCGCCCAGACCGCCAAGCAGGTGATCGTGCAGAAGGTGCGCGATGCGGAGCGCGAGCGGCAGTACGAGGAATACAAGGACCGCGTCGGCGAGATCATCAACGGCGTGGTGAAGCGGGCCGAGTACGGCAACGTGATCGTCGATCTCGGCCGCGCCGAGGGCATCGTCCGTCGCGATCAGCTGATCCCGCGCGAGGCCTATCGCGTCGGAGACCGGGTCCGCGCCTATGTGCGCGAGGTGCGTCGCGAGGCGCGGGGCCCGCAGATCTTCCTCAGCCGCACGGCGCCCGAGTTCATGGCCAAGCTCTTCGCCATGGAGGTGCCAGAGATCTACGATGGCATCATTGAGATCAAGGCGGTGGCGCGCGATCCGGGCAGCCGTGCCAAGATCGGTGTGATCTCCTACGACAACTCGATCGATCCCGTGGGCGCGTGTGTGGGTATGCGGGGCAGTCGCGTGCAGGCGGTGGTCTCGGAGCTTCAGGGCGAGAAGATCGACATTATCCCCTGGATCGACGACGCGGCGACCTTCATCGTCAACGCGCTCCAGCCCGCCGAGGTCGTCAAGGTCGTCATGGACGAGGACGCCCAGCGTATCGAGGTGGTGGTGCCGGACGAGCAGCTCAGCCAGGCCATCGGCCGGCGCGGGCAGAACGTGCGCCTCGCGAGCCAGCTCACGGGCTGGGACATCGATATCATGACGGAGGCAGAGGAAAGCGAGCGGCGCCAGCAGGAGTTCAACGAACGCTCCGCCATGTTCATGGAGGCGCTGGACGTCGACGAGATGGTGGCGCAGCTACTGGTCTCCGAGGATTTCTCGAGCCTCGAGGACGTCGCCTTCGTGGAGCTCGACGAGCTTGCGGCCATCGATGGCTTCGACGAGGAGACAGCTGAGGAGCTGCAACTTCGTGCGCGCGACAAGCTGGAGGAAGCGAACCAGCAGGCGCTGGCGAAGGCCCGCGAGATGGGCACGCAGGAGGATCTGATCGCTTTCGAAGGGCTGACACCGCAGATGATCGTCGCGCTGGCCGAGGACGGGATCCTGGACCTCGCCGAGTTCGCGAAATGCGCGGATTTCGAGCTGGCCGGCGGCTGGGAAGTGATCGACGGCAAGCGCGTGAAAGAGGACGGCCTGCTTGAGAGCTTCGAGATCAGCGCGGAGGAGGCGCAGTATCTTATCATGCGCGCCCGGCTCCAGCTCGGCATGATCGATGAGGAGGAGTTCGTTGCCGCCACCACGCCCGAGCCCGAGGAGGGCCTTGAGGACGAGGAGGGCGGTGAGGAGGTTCCGCAGGAAGCGACGGCCGAGAGCGTCTTCGGCGCCCCGGCGCGCTGAGCGATGCAGAGCGATTGGGCATGGAGGCCGGTTTGGCGCGCGGCGGCAGAGCGAAGGAGCGCGAGGCGCCCGAGCGGCGCTGCATCGCGACGGGCCGGAGCGGGCCGACCGCGCCCCTGATCCGCTTCGTGCTCTCGCCCGATGGCGAGCGCGTGGTGCCGGATCTTGCTGCCAAGCTGCCGGGGCGCGGGGCTTGGCTGACGGCGGATCGGGCGCTGGCGGAGAAAGCGGAAGCAAAGCGGCTTTTCTCTCGCGCGTTCCGCCGGGCAGTAGCGTTGCCGGAGGGGTTGCCCTATCTGCTGGAGAACCTGCTTGCCAGGCGCCTCATCGAGACGGTGGCGCTGGCGCGGAAGGCCGGACAGGCGGTCACGGGATTCGAAAAGGTTCGGGCCCGTCTGCCTGCCGGAAATGTTGTACTCCTCACTGCATGCAATGCAGCGGCAGAGGGGCGCCGGAAGCTTCTAAAACTGGCGCCTGAGGCGCCTGAGATCGCTGTTTTGAGCGATTCCGAATTGGGTTTGGCTTTTGGACGCGAGTTTGCCATACATGCCGCGCTCGACGCGGGCGGTATGGCGGACCGTGCCCTTCATGAAGCCGGAAGGCTGGGCGGTTTCAGGGCGCCTCTGTCTGCTGCGAAGGCAGCAGGCGGCGGGGTGCCGGCGGACGTGACAGTCGCAGAAGGCAGTGACGAGACGGGGGCACAGAAGAGCCCCCCCGAGGGTGATTGATGAGCGAGACGAACAGCGGCGACGGCAAGAGTGGCGGACGCGGCGGGCGTGGCCCCGGTGCAGGCGGCGGCGCGGGCGGCAGCCGGGGCGGTTCCGTCCGGCAGAGCTTCAGCCGTGGCCGGTCCAACGCGGTCGTGGTCGAGAAGAAGCGCTCCAAGCGGATCGTGACGCCGGGCAGTGCCGGCACCGGCGCGGCCAGCGGTACCGCTGCGCCGGCGCGTGGCGGCGAGGAAGCGCGTCGCGCCACGCTGAAGCCACGCGGTGATGGTCAGGCCGCGCCGCAGGGCGGTGCTGCGCGCGGCGCGGCGCCTTCTGGCGGAGGCGGCCGTGCCGAACAGGCGCAGCAGCAGCGCCAGGGCGCGCGCGGCGGCCGGGGCAAAATGCTCAACACGCTGTCGGAGGAGGAGTATTCCCGCCGCCTCGAAGCGTTGAAGCAGGCCAAGAAGGACGACGAGGTCCGCCGCAAGACCGAGGAGGAGGTCGCGAAGAAGCGCGCCGCCGAGGAAGTCGCACGCAAGGCCGAAGAGGAAGCGCGCCAAGCGGCTGAGGCCGAGGCGCGCGCCGCTGCCGAGAAGGCCGAGGCCGAGCGTCAGGCCGCCGAAGCGGAGGCCGAGAAGGCCAAGGCCGATGTGGAAGCCGCAAAAGAGCCCGAGCTCTCCCCGCAGGAGGAGCGTGTCCGCCGCGCCGAGGAGGAGGCGCGCAAGCGTATCGCCGCCTCGGAGGCCCGCAAGGCAGAGATCATCGCCGCCAATCCCGCCGCGGCGGAGACCGTCGAGCGTGCCGAGGCGGCACGCGCCGAAGCCGCGCGTCCGCGCCCGGCGGCGGCACAGCCCGGGGGCGCGCCCGCGCCCGGTGGTCCGCCCTCGGGCGGTCGCCCGGATCGGGACGACGACCGTCGCAACACCCCGAAACGCCCTGCGACGACACGCGGGCGCGGCGACGAGAAGCGCCGTTCCGGCAAGCTGACGATCTCAAAGCTCTCCGAGGATGGCGAGGGGGGGCGTCAGCGGTCGCTCGCCTCCATGCGCCGGCGTCAGGAGCGTGCGAAGGGCAAGGGCGGCCGGCAGGAGGCCCGCGAAAAGGTGACGCGGACCGTCAAGCTGCCCGAGGCGATCACCATCCAGGAGCTTGCGAACCGCATGGCCGAGCGGGTCGGTGACGTCATCAAGGCGCTCATGAAGAACGACATTATGGCGACGCAGAACCAGTCCATCGACCAGGATACGGCGGAGCTCATCATCGAGGAGTTCGGCCACAAGGTGCAACGCGTATCGGAGTCGGACGTGGAAGAGGTCATCAATACCGGGGAAGATCAGGAGGAGGATCTCCAGCCGCGGGCGCCGATCGTTACGATCATGGGCCATGTCGACCACGGCAAGACGTCGCTTCTGGATGCCCTCCGCAAGACCAATGTCGTCTCGGGCGAGGCGGGCGGCATCACACAGCATATCGGCGCCTACCAGATCACGACGGAAGGCGGCGCGAAGATCACCTTCCTCGATACGCCGGGCCACGCGGCCTTTACCTCGATGCGCGCGCGCGGCGCCAATGTGACGGATGTTGTCATCCTCGTCGTCGCGGCGGATGACAGCGTGATGCCGCAGACCATCGAGGCGATCGCGCATGCCAAGGCCGCCGAAGTGCCGATGATCGTCGCAATCAACAAGATCGACCGGCCGGAGGCTGACGCGAACAAGGTCCGCACCGAGCTTCTTCAGCATGAGGTGATTGTCGAGGAGATGTCGGGCGATGTGCTCGATGTCGAGGTTTCGGCGGTTACCGGCCAGGGGCTGGATACGCTGGTCGAGAATATTGCGCTGCAGGCGGAACTCCTCGAGCTGAAGGCCAATCCGAACCGGCCTGCCGAGGGCGCCGTGATCGAGGCGAAGCTCGACGTGGGCCGCGGGCCGGTGGCTACAGTGCTGGTGCAGAAAGGCACGCTGCGCACAGGCGACATCTTCGTCGTCGGCGAGCAGTGGGGCCGCGTGCGCGCGCTGGTCAACGACCAGGGCGAGCGCGTGACCGAGGCGGGACCGGCAGTGCCGGTCGAGGTACTCGGCTTGCAGGGCACGCCGGAGGCCGGCGATACGCTCAACGTGGTCGAGGACGAGGCCAAGGCGCGGGAGATCGCGGATTACCGCCATCGCAAGGCGCGCGAGGCGCAGGCGGCGAAGGGTGCGCGCACCACGCTCGACCAGCTTCTGGCCCAGGCCAAGGCGGACGAGAACGTCTCCGAGTTGCCCATCGTTGTGAAGGCGGATGTCCAGGGCTCGGCCGAGGCGATTGTGCAGGCGCTCGAGAAGGTCGGCAACGATGAGGTGCGCGTGCGCGTGCTGCATTCGGGCGTCGGCGCGATCACGAGTCGGACGTCACCCTTGCGGAGGCGTCGAAGACCCCGATCATCGGCTTCAATGTCCGCGCCAATGCACCCGCCCGCGAGGCGGCGAACCAGAAGGGCGTGGAGATCCGCTACTACTCGATCATCTACGACCTTGTGGATGACGTGAAGCAGGCGGCATCGGGCCTTCTGAGCCCCGAGGTGCGGGAGACCTATCTCGGCTACGCCTCGATCAAGCAGGTCTTCAAGGTCTCGGGCGTCGGCAAGGTGGCGGGTTGCGAGGTCACCGACGGGCTCGCCCGCCGTTCGGCCGGCGTGCGCCTCCTCCGCGACAACGTCGTGATCCATGAGGGCAAGCTGAAGACGCTCAAGCGCTTCAAGGACGAGGTGAGCGAGGTCCGCGCGGGCCAGGAATGCGGCATGGCATTCGAGAATTACGAGGACATCCGCGAGGGCGACGTGATCGAGATCTTCGAGACGCAGGAGCTCGAGCGCACGCTTTAGAAACGACGGCGGGGTGATGGCCGAACCAGACTGGCTCATCGCCGACCGCGAAAACCGGGACGAGATGGTGTAGAGCCATCTCGTCGACGGCCTTTACGACATCGACGCGTTGCGGAACGGTCGCCACAGGCTCCGGCAGACGAGGATGCTGCAGCGTCTCCGTGGATGGCCGCCCCCTGACGAGCGTTGCTCACGGGCTGTGCGATATCGTGAACGCGCCCATTGCGTCCGGGCTGGTATTCGACTGGTTTCATGAGCATCCGGGTCTTCCGTGTCGGGCCTTCGCGCCGCTCGAGAAGGGCGGGGACAGCCTCTGGAATTGACCGGAGAAGCGGTGACTTCACCCTGCCTTTGCCCTCTAGGCGACGAAGCCGGCAGAGCGATATGCCGTGCGATGCCGATTGCATCCTGTTGCGCGGCGCCTTAGGTAGCCGCCCCTGACAGTCGGGAGACCGCCGCCATGGCCAAGAACGCCGCATCGCAGAAAGGCATGCCCTCGCAGCGCCAGCTTCGGGCGGGGGAGCTCGTGCGCCGCGCGCTGTCGGACATCCTGATGCGGGGTGAGCATCATGAGCCGGCGCTGGAGGGGCATTCGATCACCGTGAGCGAGGCGCGCCTCTCCCCCGATCTGCGCCAGGCGACCGTCTACGTGATGCCGCTCGGAGGGCGCGGAGTGGAAGAAGCGCTCGAGGCGCTGATCGCGGCCCGCGGGCGTCTACGCAAGCTCGTGGGCGGGCGGCTGGAGATGAAGCAGACGCCGGAGCTCCATTTCGTCCTCGACACGAGCTTCGACCGAATGGATGAGACCCGCCGTCTCCTCGATCAGGAAAGCGTCCGCCGCGACCTGGAGTGACGCCGGGCTCACGGTCTCCTTAACGGATGGATCGCTTGCGGAGGGGTCTCGGTTCCCGATGAACCCAAAGACCGGCCCATGGGGCGGCGGTGACAGCAGCGCGATCCCACCACGGCGGCGCCCAAAGGGTTGCGCTGCACGGCGACCGGGTGGTCCCGGTAGCGGCGGTGTGGCCGCCCGAAGGGATGGGGATCAGTCGGGGATTTCCGCAAGACGGTCGGTGGCGCGCAGAAGCTCGGTGGCGATCGATGGCTCGCTGAGCGCATGCCCGGCATCGTCGACGAGGCGGAGTTGCGCGGCGGGCCAAGCTTCGGCAAGCGCATAGGCGGTCGATGGCGGGCAGATCATGTCGTAGCGTCCCTGCACGATCACACCGGGGATATCGGCGATGCGCGGCAGGTCCGCGAGGATCTGGTCGTCGCGCTCCAGCCAGCCGCGATTGTGGAAGAAGTGGCTTTCGATGCGGGCGAAGGCACGCGCATAGGCGGCCTCCACGAAGCTCGAGGGCACGGGGCGGAGGGCTGCGGTCGCGCTTTCCCAGCGTACCCAGGGCCGCGCGAAGCGCGTCTGCTCCGCCTCGTCGTCGCTCGTCAGCCGCCGGTAATAGGCACCGATCAGGTCGTCGCGCTCCCCCTGCGGGATGGGCGCGCAGAAATCCTCCCACGCGTCCGGAAAGAACCGTCCCGCACCACCGCCGTAGAACCAGTCGAGCTCCGCCTGTGTCAGCGTGAAGACGCCGCGGAGAATGAGGCTCGAGACGCGCTCGGGATGAGCTTGCGCGTAAAGGAGCGCGAGCGTCGAGCCCCAGGAGCCGCCGAAGACCTGCCAGCGGTCGACGCCCACGGCGTCGCGCACCGCCTCGATATCCGCCACCAGGTCCCAGGTGGTATTGCCCGCGAGCGTGCCCTGCGGGCGGGAGCGTCCGGCCCCCCGCTGGTCGAAGACAACGATGCGATAGCGCGCGGGATCGAAGAACCGGCGCATGAAGGGCGATGAGCCGGAGCCCGGGCCGCCATGGAGCACCACGACGCTCGGCCCGTCACGCCGGCCCGAGACCTCGACGAACAGCTCATGCCCGTCGCCGACCGCCAGGTGGAAGCGGGTGTGTGGCTCGATCAGCGGATAGAGACGGGGGTCGGCCGTGCCGCGCGAACGGATGTTCAAACTGGCTGTCCCCTCGAGCTCGGCTCCTGGCATGCGCGGTCCCGCGCCTTTCCGCGATGCCGCACCGTTCTGGTGTGCGCCGATCTCGCGCGCTAGGTCAATGGCAGCAGGGCCGGTGGCGGCCGGGCGACGGAGGCGGGCATGAGCGAGGCGGCAGGACGGCTGTTTGACGGAGCGGGTGTTGACCCAGAGGAAGTCGCCAAGTTCGAGGCGATGGCGGCGGAGTGGTGGGACCCGGACGGCAAGTTCCGCCCGCTCCATGCGATGCAGCCCTGCCGTCTCGGCTATGCCGTCGATGCGATCGCCGTCGCTCATGAGCGCGATCCGCGGGTGCGCCGGTCGCTCGCCGGACTGAGCCTCCTCGACATAGGCTGCGGCGGCGGGCTCCTTTCGGAGCCGATGGCCCGGCTGGGCGCAAATGTCACGGGCATCGATCCCGCTGCAGGCAACATCGCCGTCGCGCGCCTCCATGCGGAGCAATCGGGTGTGGAGATCGACTATCGCGAGGTGCGGGCCGAGGACCTGCTGGCGGAAGGCTGCCGCTTCGACGTGGTCCTCAGCATGGAGGTGGTGGAGCACGTGCCCGATCCCGCGGCGTTCGTCGCGACCTGTGCGGGGTTGCTTGCCCCCGGCGGCGTGATGATCGTCAGCACCATCAGCCGCACGCTGAAGGCGATGGCGCTCGCCAAGATCGGTGCGGAATACGTGCTGCGCTGGCTGCCGGTCGGAACGCATGACTGGCGACGCTTCGTCCGGCCCGAGGAGCTCACGGAGATGCTGGCGAAGGCGGGGCTGGAGCCGGTCGACGCCAGCGGCTTCGTCTTCGATCCTCTGGCATCGGCCTGGCATGTCTCGGACACGGATCTCTCGGTCAACTACGTGATTGCGGCGCGGAAGCCCGCCTGAGGCCATTGATTGCAACCTAGCGTTGCTGTCTTCGCCCGCTGTGTGCCATGCGCGCGACGCGGTGGCGCGCCGTTGGGCTTGTGACGGGGCCCGGGAGGACATGGAGGCGGGCCTCTGCTAGGCTGTCGTATACGATTGCCGCTGTTTTGGGCGGCCGAACCTGTCGGCATGAGAGGGAAAGCGATGCCTGAGCCCCGGAAGCCCCGTCCCGAAAGCGCGCGCCCGCGCGCCATGCGTACCGTTTCCGTCCTCGGCGCCGTTTCCGCGTTTCTTTTCGTGACGGCGCTGCCCGACTGGTCGGCGGCGCAGTCGAGCCTGCCGCGAGGCCGGACGGCCACGACCTATGGCGGCGGTAGCGGTGCGGAGCCCTATCAGGGCCGGAGCGGTGGCGGGACCGTGCGCGGCCGGACCACCGGCACCTATAGCGGCGGGCGGGCCGGGACGATCTACAATGCCGGGGATCCTTTCCCGACGGTCGGGCAGGACGCGATCAAGGGCGTGAACGACGGTCTGCGCGAGGATTGCGAGAGCCAGCTTCGCGAGAAATACGGTGCCGACAAGGTGAGCGATCTCGACCTTCGCCGCCGCGACTCGGACAACAAGCGCATCTACACGACGATCACCCGGCCCGATGGGACGGAGCTTTCCATGCGCTGCGTCGTGCGCAACGGCCGCCTCGCATCGATCGAGACGGGCGGTGGCGACAGTTGGGACGATGCCGAGGAATACGAGCGCCCGCCCGAGGAGCAGACGACCGAGGAGGGGACCGCCGAGGGCGGCACCGAGGGCGAGGCTGCGCCGGAGGATGCGGAGGAGCGTGCGGATGGCGAGACGCCCCCGGCGGAGGACACTCCCGAGCGCAACGCCGATGGCGGGGGGCGCGGCGAAGACGGCGGCGACGGCCAGGACGTCGACCACGGCGATGCCGAGAACGACGAACCGGACCAGGAGCGCGCGGAGCAGGAGGACGGCGAAGCCCCCGAGAAGGAGGGTGAGACCGCCGAAGCCGAGCCAGAACCCTCCGGCCCGAAGCGCATCAAGGTCCCGAGCGGGGATGCCCCTCGACTCTGAGCGATGACCATCATCGATCTCGGCGTGACCAGGCCGAGATCGATCGTGGCGTGGCCATCCTTCCCCTTTGATCGACCATGATCCCCGAGGTTCCGCAGAGAGCATCGGGATGCGTCACGCAGCCCGCAAACTAGCCTGGCTGGATCAGAACGCAGCTTGCCATACTGAAGGCGCGCGATCCTGCGACATGGGCAGGCGCCATCGCGCGGCGATCATTTCAAGATCCCGCTCGCGCCGAGCTGATCCCAGCGGTTCGATCGCACCGGGTCGCCCGGTGCGCACAAGAACGACCCCGGGCTTTGGCGCGCCGTAAGCGCCGCGCGCGTCCGCCTCTTCGTTATCCCGAATGAAAGGCACCGCTCGATCCGAGGTCGTCGGCGAGGGCAGGGCAGGCCCTCTCAATACCAGCGGTCGGGTGCTGACTAGCGAGAGTGCAGGCTACCGCATCAGGATCGACTTCTTCAGGCACAGGCTCGTCGACGCCGAAGACATTCTCGAGCCACTGGCCCTCAGAACATGAAGTAGCGCTGCGCCATCGGCAGCTCGGTCGCCGGCTGGCAGCTCAGCAGCTCTCCATCGGCGCGGACCTCATAGGTCTCGGGGTGGACCTCAATCTCGGGCATGTGGTCGTTGAGGACCATGTTCTTCTTGCCGATGTTTCGGGTGTTGGAGACGCCGATGCACTCCTTGGCGAGGCCCAGATCGCGGCGGATGCTCTCGTTGATGCTGGCCTCGCTCACGAAATGCACCGCGCCCCGTTCGAGGCTTCGGCCGAAGGCGCCGAACATGGGGCGGGAATAGACGGGCTGGGGCGTCGGGATCGAGGCGTTCGGGTCGCCCATCTGCGCGCAGGCGATAGTGCCGCCCACGAGCACCATCTCGGGCTTCACGCCGAACATGGCGGGCGACCAGAGGCAGAGATCCGCCCGCTTGCCGACCTCGACCGACCCGATCTGCTCGGCGATGCCATGCGCGACTGCCGGGTTGATCGTATATTTCGCGACATAACGGCGAACCCGGAAATTGTCGTTGTCGCCCGTCTCCTCCGAGAGCCGCCCGCGCTGCACCTTCATCTTGTGCGCGGTCTGCCAGGTCCGGATGATGACCTCGCCCACGCGCCCCATCGCCTGGCTATCGGACGCGATGATCGAGAAGGCGCCCATGTCGTGCAGGATATCCTCGGCCGCGATGGTCTCGCGCCGGATGCGGCTCTCGGCGAACGCCACGTCCTCGGGGATCGACTTCGAGAGGTGATGGCAGACCATCAGCATGTCGAGATGCTCATCCACCGTGTTCACCGTGAAGGGGCGGGTGGGATTGGTGGAGGACGGGATCACGTGCTCGAGGCCGCAGACCTTGATGATGTCCGGAGCGTGGCCTCCGCCTGCGCCCTCGGTATGGAAGGCGTGGATGGTGCGGCCCTTGATGGCGTCGACCGTGTTCTCGACGAACCCGCTCTCATTGAGCGTGTCGGTATGGATCATCACCTGCACGTCCCAGTCGTCCGCCACGCGCAGGCAGGTGTCGATCGCGCCGGGCGTCGTGCCCCAGTCCTCGTGCAGCTTCAAGGCACAGGCGCCGGCCTTGATCATCTCCTCAAGAGGCTCGGGGCGGGAGGCGTTGCCCTTGCCCGAGAGGCCGAAATTGATCGGGAAGGCGTCGAGCGCCTGGAGCATGCGGCCGATATGGAAGGCGCCCGGCGTGCACGTGGTCGCAAGGGTGCCGTGCGCGGGGCCCGTGCCCCCGCCGAGCATTGTGGTCATGCCGGAATGGAGCGCATCCTCGATCTGCTGGGGGCAGATGAAGTGGATATGCGCGTCGAAACCGCCAGCGGTCAGGATCCGCCCCTCACCGGCGATGGCTTCGGTCGATGGGCCGATGGGGATCGTGACGTTGGGCTGCGTGTCAGGGTTCCCGGCCTTTCCGATGGCCGCGATGCGCCCGCCGCGCAGGCCCACATCGGCCTTGTAGATGCCGGTATGGTCGACGATGAGCGCGTTGGTGATGACCGTGTCCATCGCCCCTTCGGCGCGGGTCATCTGGGACTGGCCCATGCCGTCGCGGATCACCTTGCCGCCGCCGAACTTCACCTCCTCGCCATAAGGCTGGCAGAGATCCCGTTCGACCTCGATCACGAGATCCGTGTCGGCGAGGCGCACGCGGTCGCCCACCGTGGGGCCGAACATCGAGGCATAGGCCTCGCGGGAGATGGGCGTGGGCATCGGCAGTCTCCTTCAGGCTTGCGTGGCACCGGGGCCGATCGCCCCGGGGTGCCCGCGCCGGCCGCCTCTCTCAGACGAGCGCGATAATGCGCGCCGGCCCGCCCGTGCCGCCCTTGTGCTTGGGCGCACCGAGGATCATGGTCGCGCCGGCCTCGGGCACCTCGGCGAGATTGGCGATGTTCTCGATGCCCCAGCGGTTCTGCGGCAGCCAGGCATAGTGGGTGTCGAAGGTCTGGGATGAGCCGACATCGAGGCTGAGCGTGTCGGAGGCGAGGCCGATGGCGCCCGTCTCGAGCAGCATCTGCGCCGCCTCGACATGGAAGCCCGGGAAGTGCTGCGCGCCGTCCTCCTCCCCGCGGTATTTGGGCGTGCCGATATGCTTGGCCCAACCAGAATGCATGGCGACGACCGCGCCGTCAGGAATGTCGCCGTGCTTGGCGACCCAGGCCGAGAGATCGTCCGGTGTCACCTGCGCTTCGCGGTCCTCGGCGGCCTTCTCGTGGATGTGGACGACGCAGAGGGGACAGACGAGGTTTTCCACCGGGATCTCGTCGACCGCCTGGCCGTCGGCGGAGAAGTGGAGCGGCGCGTCGACATGCGTTCCAGTATGCTCATTCACCGTCAGCTCCATGAGGTTGAAGCCATTGTCAGCGAAGGTGAACTTCTGCTCCATCGAGATGCCGGGCACGCCGAAATAGGTCGGAAACTCGGGGCTCACGGTGTGCGTTAGATCGATGACCTTGGTCGCCCCCTGCGCCAGGCTTGCGGGCGCGCTGCCCACGGTCGCGCCCGCGGTCGCAAGGGCCGCTGCGGCGGGGGCCGCGCGGAAGAGATCGCGCCGCGAGAGCATGCGGTGCTTCACGGCATCGGTGACGCAGGCGTGGCACATGGGTCTTCTCCCGTTCTTTTCACGGCCCGGTGGTCGGGCCTTCTGGCGACGGGCCTAGAGCGGCCCCTCGATCTTCTGATTGAACCCGAAGACGCGGCGATCCCCGGCATAGGGAACGAGGCGGACCGTGCGAGACTGTCCCGGCTCGAAGCGCACGGCGGTGCCGGCTGCGATATCGAGCCGCATGCCTCGGGCCTGTTCCCGATCGAAGTCGAGCGCCGGATTGGTCTCGTAGAAGTGATAGTGGCTGCCAACCTGCACCGGCCGGTCGCCCGTATTGGCGACGTCGAGCTCGAGGCTCTCGCGCCCTTCGTTGAGGACGATCTCCCCCTCGGCGCAGAGGATCTCGCCAGGGATCACTTCAATACCTTGCGCAGGATGAGGATGCCGAGCGCGGCTGCGCCGACGAGAGCCAGCGCCTCAAGGCCATGCGGATGAGCGTGCCCGGCAGGGCCGCCATGGGCGAGAGCCACGCTCGGGAGGAGGGCTATAGTGGCAGCGATGCGGATCATGGCGGCTCCTTGTATCTTATCGGATGGGTTCGTGGACGGTGACGAGCTTCGTACCGTCCGGAAACGTCGCCTCGACCTGCACCTCGTGGATCATCTCGGGCACCCCCGTCATGCACTGCCCGCGGCTGATGACGCCGGCGCCCGCCTCCATGAGGTCCGCGACCGAGCGGCCGTCCCGCGCGCCCTCGACCACGAAATCCGTGATCAGCGCGATGGCCTCGGGGTGGTTGAGCTTCACGCCGCGGGCAAGCCGGTTGCGCGCCACCATGGCGGCGAGCGACACGAGCAGCTTCTCCTTCTCGCGGGGCGTGAGGTTCATCGGAGGAGCTCCTCGATCGTGAGGTCGGCAGGGCGCGCCGCAGCGGATGGCGGATACGAGTGGAGAATGATGCGGTGCGTCATGTCAACACTGCCAGACACGCGGCAGCGGCGTGATGTCGAGGGCGGCGAGGACCGGGAGGAGAGCGCGGCGCAACTCGGCAGCGCTGGGGGCGAGGAAACGCGCGGTGAGGAGCCCGTTCCAGGCGCTGGCCCCAGCCTCCGCGGGCGCCGCGGGCAGGGCGCGCCGCGCGGCGTCGAGCCGGTCCTCCGCGTCGGGGCTTACGAGAAGGAGCGAGGCGGCGGCGCGGTGCGGACCGAAACAGGCCGC